>NZ_JBLYNS010000070.1:0-26389 GCF_049310205.1 Endozoicomonas sp. ALC013
AAAAATTTCCGACTTTTTATCCTCAATTTTCTGCCATCCTCGCTACGGGGTCGCCTAGTCGCCTAGACGGGCGCTATTCTCGGTCAGCCTCCCAGACGGCATGATTGGTATCATGACCCTGAATTAAAAAAATCTCTTAAAGCAGGAACTTTTGTCAAATGCGCTGATCTACAGTTCAGAAGCTGAATGGTCAGACAGTCAAAAAAAAGGGTGTTTCTGACTCATCGCCTCATTGATTAGTCCCCTTTTTGTCAATACGACCGGAGTTATTTATCATGCATCCAACAACAGCAATCAGTGTGCCAGCGGCCAGATCAGAAGCCGGTGGGCTTCAGACACTTGATGATCTGAAAAAACTGCATGGGGCAGCGGAGGCCTTTAATAAATGCATCGAGAAAGTCCCTGCATCGGATCAGACACCATCGCTGAAACAGTTGACACCAGATCTACCACCTGAACCGGGTATCACCACTACTACCGATCAACGCAAGATTGCCGAGCTGCCTGTTTCCATGATGCAGCAGTCATCAAAAGATGGTTTGTCCGGTGCAATGCAACAGCATGGACAGTTACCGGATGTTGCTGTCAATAACAGGCAGCCGGACACAATTGACCCAATGGTGGAAGATATCTTCCACTGCCAGAGAGATTACCTGCGATTAACAGCTCAGTTCAGCTTTAATTACGGTGTTTTTGATGCCAGTTTCAGCCCAGAGGATCAAGGCCTGGTTATCCATGGCTGCTCCAGGGACGATTATCGCCTTGGCATCTGGCGACCGGGTACGGATGGCAAATGGCTGGATGAACACAAATGGCATTCCCTGGCTCCTAACGCTGTCTTGCGTTACGACAACGAGTCGGGGGGGCTCACAATCCTGAGAGACAACCACGATGGCAGTGTCCTGGTGAGTAAGAGTAAAGATATTGATCCTGGCCAGGATGAGGTGGCGTTTGATCGCACCCCCGGAAATGAAGAAAGCCCTAAAGAGATGCCAGACTGCAGCCCTTTGCAGGACAAGATCATAACCAGGGATGTTCAAACCGGTAAAATCAGCGTATGGGGGGAGGATATCAATGGCCGTTGGACCCCTCTGACCCAGAATAAAGAGATCCGTCACTGGCCGATGAAGGATTCTGTTCAAATATGCTTCGGGGCCAGGAGCAATTGTATACTGACGTGCGAGGACAGAACAGCGACCTTTTGGAACTGTGATGATCAGAACAAGTGTCTGGAGAAAATAAAGACCATTGAGTGTAACAGCAAGATTTTAAGCGTCCAGTTCAGTGATGATGAGCGGCATGCCCTGATCTTGACCGAGGGTAACGAGGAAGTCTTTGTGGGATGCGATGCTGATGGCAATTGGTTGCAGATTGGGGAAATCATTCATCCTGAAGGTAGGTTAAATCACCTCAACGAGCATGAGGGAAGCGTAGATTATGCGTCCATTAATGCCTCCGGCCAACACACGTTGACTGTTGATAAAGATCGTAACGCCTTGATTTCTGGCTACAATGATGACGGTGCCTGGGTAGTACAAACTGAAATGCAGAATTGTGCCTATGCACGATTCAGTCCCTCCGGGCGTATGTTACGGGCAAGTCTTTATAAACCAGAGGGCAGCGGCAGCGAAATCATCTGCAGACCGACCAATGTCATCTATAAAGTCCTCGACTGCCGCAGGCCGGGTAAAGCTCAAACCCTAGAGCACCCAGGCAGTAGCGACATCATCTTCAGCCCCTCAGAGGACCTGATGTTGAGCTATGGCTTTGATTCGGAATTTGCCTGCATTTGGGGTGATGATGGGGCGGGTAATCTTGTTGAGAAAGCAAGGGCAGGTAATTATCAGATGGGGATTTCCCATGCTGCCTTCAACGCTCAGGAGGACAGTGTACTGACCCTTGATCTTAGAGGGAATCTCAAAATTCAGGGCCTGGACAGTCAGGGAAATCTGCATAAACAACTGGTGGTTAAACATTCAGATCATATTCTTGATGCCCAGTTTTCCCATTCAGGGAACCTTGCCTATAGCACTAGTTTGGGCACCGCCAGTATTCTCGGGCGTGAAACGAATGGTGAGTGGATCAAGCTGGCGCAGACGAACTCGACCTCGAATCTTGGTGTCTACGGGATCGAAGGAGTGCGTTTTAATGGTCCGGAAAATCATTTTCTGACCTACGGCAACAAACTAGACAGTAACGACCAGCGCCAGCCAGGCCTTGTGCAGCTTTGGGGTATTGATGCTGACGGCAAATGGGTTGAAAAAGACAAGATAGTACTGGATCATCGCGTTGGAATGGTCAAGTTTAGCCCCGACGGTGATCATTTATTTATCTACTGCTTCAATGAGCAAAAAGATCGTGATGCTGATTCAAATTTCAGTACTGTTTTAGTCTGTAAGATTCCTGCAACTTCGGGGCAGGAAACAGCACATACCTGAGGCTTTGGAAGATGGCTAAAAAATTCCCTGGTTAAAAAAAAACTTGCTTTTCAAGGCGCTCAGGGTAACATAGCCATCGTTCCCGGTGAGGTGGCCGAGAGGCTGAAGGCGCTCCCCTGCTAAGGGAGTATACGGTTTGTAGCCGTATCGAGGGTTCGAATCCCTCCCTCACCGCCATATTTCCTTCTTTTGTTTTCAAAAACTTTTTCTACTCCTTATCACCTTGAATGTATTTTAAGGCAGTTTGGATGTATTCAGGCAGGAAGGCTCTGTCACGCTTTGGTGGTAAAGAATCACTACTCATTGCGTTCCTTTCAGACTGTAATATTTCATTAGCTATTTCAAGAACGCTGCTACAAGAAGTGCTTTCCTGCAATGCTGGTTCACCTTTCGTTCGTCTATATCGATTAATGGCATTCAGCAATTCAAAGTATTCAGATTCTATTTTGTCTTCTTCGCTTTGCTCATACCAGTCATTGACTAGCTTGGCCATCTCCGGGTTGACATCCTCAAGTGGATTGTCTGGCTCATTTGGCTGGTCCATTAAAAGGCCTAATCGCAATATATGCATCGTGGCTTCGGTTATGTTGCCGTCAATGGCATCTGCGGCAATAATTAATGCCTGTGCGGTGGTAATCCAAGGCAAATCCAGTTTTTGTATACCCAATAGATTTTCGGTCCCGTGGATTAATGACACAATCTCGTCAGACTCCCTCTGAAACTCAGGAGCTTGCCAATTAAAATCAACCTCATTGCTACTGTCATCAGATGCTTTACTTTCCGGTGACGGGGGGGTGTGTGTTTCTTTACTGGTATTTTTGGTCTGGGTATCAGGGTAATCCGTGCTTTGTTGCAAAGTATTGGAATCTTGTGGTGCTGATTTGTCCGCGGGAGCAATCAGGGATGATGAGCCTGGTTGATCAGCGGAACGTGACGAAACCGAAACCGGAACAGGATAACTGTTTGCCGAGTGCTCAGGCCTTGTTGACTGCCCGGGAGGTAAAGGTCTGGCGGCAAGATTTTGTACATGTGGTGTTGGGAGGTTTTGCGTCATATAGCTTTTGTAGGCTGCGGTCTGAGCCATTTGCTGCTGGAAATAATCACTACTGGCCGCTGAGTAAGCAGGCTGGGTATTTGCAAAACATTGCAGTTCGTTTGAGTACATCCAATGGTTCATTTGGTTCGCAGTAAATAAGTTTTGGTAATTGGCACCATTTGATTTTGTGGTTGAATTGCTGTTGTAAGCCGTGGTGTTGAGATAAGGTTTTGTGGGAGTAAACGCACCGAATTTTGCCTGATGACTCAAGTCCTGATTTTGCAGACGCTTTCTTGGTGATGAAAGGAGAGGGCTTGGTATAAAGTTTTCTGATTGTGCGATTGTTGGTGTGAGGGGCTGCTGTCCGTAGCCCATGATACTGGCATTTTCGCCTGCTCTGAATCCAGGATACGAAGTATGAAAGGCTTGATTGCCCTGCGAAAAGTGCCAGAAGGCTGACTCTTTCGTGTCTGAAAACCGCGTGCCCGGATAAATAGAATGACTGGCATAAATGTTCGCAGGCTGGTATGTCGTAAAGGATGAGCCGGTCTTGCCCATTTGATTTTGTGGTGGAACGGATGCTTGGTCACAAATCTCACTCAGGAGGTCAGTAATTTCGTTTTGTGTTTGTAGATCTGTTGTGGGTTTTGCCAGCACCTGGTTACATTGTACCTTGTCCAGATGGCTGTCAGAGCGAGTAATCTGATGGGCTGGTATGGGCTGGCTGGCTGAGGTCATGGAGGTGTTACTGTAGTGGTTGGTTGCCGGGTAGTTCAGGGGCTGCTGATTAAAATATGGCTGGTGTGCATAGTCAGCTCTAACTCTACCGGGTTGTAAGGGGTTGCTTGAAGGTTGTTTTGAATGAAAGCAATGCAGATCGGGCTTCAGGCCTTCTGTTCGAATGGTTCTGGTGATTTTAATCCGTTCATGTTGAACGGCTCCGTTTGGATCTGGGCCATTGGTAGCAGATTGACCATAAGCTGTTTGCTTTGGTGCGGAGCTTGTCGGGTAATAAATACTGCTTGTCTCGTGAGGAAAACCTGGATTCATAAAGTCAACCAACTATTTTAGTTTGATTTAAATGATCATAAAGAGACCCATTCATGGCTCATAAGTTCAAAATGATAATCTGTCCGGCGTTATCGAGTGGATGGTCCTTGACTATATCTCTTTTATCTTTTCCATTTTTATACTCAATTCTGTAGGCTGTATGTCTCTTATAAAAACGACAAAGTACAGAGATCTCCTGAGTTTATGAATAATCAATTTGATGTGATTGTATTCGGGGCGACCAGCTTCGTTGGACAACTACTTTGCCAGTACCTGGTTGATAGATTTAACGACAATGACCAGGAACGCCTTAACTGGGCGATAGCAGGGCGCTCTCAAGCGAAACTGGCTCAATTAAAGCAGAACTTACAACAGCCTGAGCTACCTGTGCTGCTGGCTGACGCTGCTGATGAGACTTCATTGAAAGCATTGTGCCAGCAAACCCGGGTCATTGTTTCGACAGTGGGACCTTATGCACTTTACGGCGAATCACTGGTCAAGACTTGTGCAGAAAGTGGTACTGATTATTGCGACCTGACCGGAGAGGTGCAATGGATCCGACAGATGTTGGACCGGTATGAGGAAACGGCACGCAACAGCGGTGCACGCATTGTTCATTGCAGTGGCTTTGACTCAATACCTTCTGATTTGGGCGTGTACTTTACCCAGAAAAAAGCCAGGGAAGTTTTGGGTTCATTCTGTTCAGATATCAGCATGCGGGTGAAAGCCGCCAGAGGTGGTATATCCGGTGGCACGCTGGCCAGTATAACTAACCTCACCCGTGAGGCGGCAAACAACCCGGCATTACGCCGACAGTTGGCCAACCCTTATCTGCTCTGCCCTGACAATGAAAGCTTGAAGGCCAGACAGGAAGTTGTTAAAACACCGACGTATGATTCCGGCTTTGGGGCGTGGCTGGCACCTTTCATTATGGCTGGCATTAATTCCCGGGTGGTCCTTCGTTCCAATGCATTGGCTGAATTTCCTTATGGCAGGGATTTCAGGTACAGCGAAGCCATGCTGATGGGGGCTGGTTTTAAAGGTCGTTTACAGTCTTCCGCCCTGGTAGGCGGACTGGGTCTGTTTATGCTGTCCATGGTGATTAAGCCAACCCGCTGGTTTATGGAGCGATTTGTGTTGCCCAAACCGGGTGAGGGACCTTCTCCCGAAGCCCAGAAAACCGGGTTTTATGATATTCGCTTTCTGGGCAAAACAGCAGATGGCCAGGAAATTCGCACCCGTGTTGTTGGCCAGGGCGATCCGGGGTATGGCTCTACCGCCAGAATGCTGGGGCAGGTGGCTGCAGGATTGGCCCTGGACTTCCACGATAAGCAGCAGAAGAGCGGGAGGGCGGGCGGTTTCTGGACAACATCCACGTTATTTGGTGATCGGCTTATTGAGCGGCTGGAAAAAGATGCTGAGATAAAATTTGAAGTAGTACCTTCCTGAAATAGCCTGATGCTATCTGTCTTTCCCGGATAGGTAGCAACCGTTTCGGCTGACTTTCTCTCCACAATTTGCTCCGTTTTCTTGCAGAGCTTTTTTCATCTAATTGAAACTTGATAGCAATAAATCTGTAACAGTCATCGCCTAATCTCTCAGCAAATCATTCTTTCAATAACAGTGTGTTTACTTAACGATGAGGGATAATCATGGAAGCCGGATCTTCAAAGTTACAGAACCATCGTGATTTTCATGAACAGCTGGAGTCGCTGGATGATCAGCCAGATAACTTCTCTGGCAACAGTACCCTGGATGACGTGGTAGAAAAAAGTCGGCGGAACTTTATGAAAGGTGGCCTGGGTCTGGCCATGGCAGGCTTTCTGGCTGGCTGTATGGGCACGACCGGGCAGAGTCATAATGCTCTGGGTGGCAGTACTGTTGGAAACCTGCGGCGGGCGGACATCGGATTCAAGCCCATTCCCATTGAGCAGGACCCCATGTTCGATGCCATCAATGTGCCTGAAGGCTATACGGCCAGCGTCTTTTTTTCATGGGGTGACCCGGTAGAGAAAGGTGCCAGACCCTGGCGGCCAGATGGCAGCAACAGCTGGCGGGAGCAGATGAAGCAGGCAGGCCAGAATCACGATGGGATCTGGTTCTTCCCATTTGCGGACCAGCCGGACGACCATGGCCTGCTGGTCATGAATCATGAGTACATTAATCCTACGCTTCACCCCAACGGTCTGACCATCACTGAAAACCCGCAGGGATTTAAACAGCGCCCGGCGCATGAAGTGAAGAAGGAGATGGCGGCCCACGGTGTCAGTATTATCGAAGTTCGCAAGCAGTCCGATGGTCACTGGCAGCAAGTCAAGGATTCCCGCTATAACCGCAGGATCACCGGGTTTACCCCCATGGATCTGACCGGTGAAGTGGCCGGTACTGATTTTCTGAAAACCGTGGCAGACCCTGCTGGTCTTGAGGTGCTGGGCACTTTGAATAACTGCGCCATGGGCGTAACACCCTGGGGGACTTATCTCACCTGTGAAGAGAACTGGAAGAACTACTTTGTTAACCGTGATGCTGAAGATTATCAGCAACGCCCAGCCCACCAGCGGTATGGTGTGGCCCAGGACAAGAACAGTAAATACTATGCCTGGGAGTCAGTAGAACCCCGTTTTAATGCGACACCTGATCACCATGCCCCTCATGGCGGTTATGTTAACGAACCCAACCGTTTTGGCTGGGTAGTGGAAATTGACCCTTTTTCACCGGACAGCACCCCGAAAAAGCGCACCTCCATGGGACGACTGGTCAGAGAGTGTTCAACACTTTCGCTGGGTGATGATGGTCGTATGGCATTCTATTTTGGCGACGATACCCGCGGCGAATACGTGTATAAGTTTGTGCCGGATCAGGCCTATAAACCCGGTAATCCAGCGGCCAACCGGGATATTCTGGATCATGGCACTCTTTATGTGGCGGTGTTCCATGATGATGGCCGTGGTGAGTGGCGGCCACTGGTGTTTGGCCACAACGGCCTGACCCGTCGCAATGGTTTTACCAGTCAGGCCGATGTGCTGGTACACGCCCGTCGTGCTGCGGATATTCTGGGGGCCACAACCATGGACCGCCCGGAATGGGTTGCCGTGCATCCGCAGACCCGGGAAGTCTATGTCACGCTGACCAATAATAAGCACCGGGGCCAAAAAGAGGATCAGCAAACCAATGCCGTCAATCCCCGGGAAGATAACCGCCATGGTCAGATTGTTCGTTTTACCGAGGCAAACGCTGATCCCACGGCCACCCATTTCAACTGGGAGATGTTCCTGCTGGCCGGTGACCGCCCTGGCGCGACACTGGCGGATGGCAGCCCGGTACCTGAACACTTCGTGGGAGATATCAAGGGTGATATTTTCTCTTCGCCGGATGGTATCTGGTTTGACTATCAGGGCCGCCTCTGGATTCAGACCGATTACGGTGACGATGAGGAACGCAACAGCAATATGGGCACCAATCAGATGCTCTGCTGCGATCCGGTCACCGCAGAAGTGAAACGCTTTCTGACTGGCCCGAGAGGGTGTGAAATCACTGGTGTGACCACCACGCCTGATGGCAAAGCCATGTGGGTTAATATCCAGCATCCGGCCATCAGCTTTCCGGCCAGTGATGGAATTACACGGCCCCGGTCGAGTACTGTGCTGATTACCAAAGATGATGGCGGGGTGATTGGCACTTGATTGAACCGGGTTTCGTTTTTACCAGGGGCGAATTGGCTGATTCGCTCCTGGTCTTTACCGCTGGTGCTGAAAAGGCCTTTTTATTACCTGTCTACAGGAACTTTTTTCTGGCTTGAACATCCAAGTGGTTAAATTACGTTAAATACCCATTTTTTAATCAAGGATATGCTCAACAATGAATGTCAACCCAGGTGCTGGCACCAATGCCAATGCCAATGGCGTGAATAACACTTCTGAATTCGCTGATATTGTGGTTACGGGAGTTACCACTCTATCGTTTTTTTTGGGCTATGGTGTCTCTACTTATGCTGGCGACAACTATCTGAATCGCGCCTGTCTTGCTGGCGTTGTTGGCGCCACGGGATACCTGTTAGCTGAAAGTGTCCATCACGGTGTTGCCGCCCTCTGGAACTCAGCTGTGGCTGTACATGATTCCGTAACCACGCTTATGACTAATCTGCCCATTACCCCTTTCAATGAGGAATCTCACATTGTCAAAGCATCAACCTACGCAGGAGCTTACTTAGGCTTGAGGTACAGCCCCTTGCGGCAGCGACCAGCCCGGAACCTTGTCGATCCGTCAGCACCTCCTGATCCTTACATTGACAACACCTTTTACGCTGCCCGGGTTCTGATGGCTGGCACAAGCTCGGCCATGTTAGGTGGGGGTGTTGGATATCTATTGGGGAAAGGGCTGGACCTTACCGCAAAGGCAGCCATTTCCGGTGCCAAAATGGCTGCTGATCGTCTTGGATTGAAAACCACTGTGAGCGAGAGCCCTGAGGTTGCCTCGGGTAGCTCAGGGAGAATCCATCAGCATTCAGAGTCTGCTGAAGAAATCCTGCTGAGCCGTTCCGCAGAAATGGTACGGCAAAGATCACCTGATGGAACTGAAACAGAAACTCATTTCCAGGAAGCTGGCCGAGAATAAAAATTTCCATTTTGCAAACACAGCCACGTGTTGCGTACCAACCCCCGTAATGTCTGAACGGCACGGGTGTGGTCGTGAATGTGCCGAAAATTCCCTCATTACCTGCCAGCAGGAACTTTTTGCTGGCTTGGGCATCTACAGGGTTACCTCACGTTAAACGTTAGATTCTTCCATCGATAGCGGCTTAACTATGAATATCGACTCAGGCGCAGGTTCGACGACCAATGTTGTTATTTCTTCCTCTGTAGCGAAGGATGCCCTGACCTTGGCAGGTACCCTGTCAGGGCTTGCTTTCGGCTTTCTTGTAACCCGCCTCCCGAACGACGACAGTTTTCGGAATCGCGCCTTATATATGGGCGCTTGCAGCGTTGCGGGGCACCTCATCGCCAAAACTGCCTATCACAGTTGTGCCGCCTTCTGGCAACGAGCTGTGGAAATTCCTGATACAGTATCCACACATATCAATAACCCTGATGTTACCCCCACCAGTCAGGATTCTCATATTGCCCGGGATAGCGGCTCAACTGTGAATACCAATTCAGGTGCAGGTTCGACAACCGACTTTGTTATTTCTACCTCTGTAATCAAGGATACTTTGTCTGTGGCAGGTACCCTGTCAGGGCTTGCTTTTGGCTCTTTTGTATCTATGTCCTCGGACGACGACAATGTGCTGACTCATCGCGCATATTTGGGCGGTTGTGGCACTGCTGGATACCTTATTGCACAAAATGCCTATCACGGTTGTGCCGCCTTCTGGAAAGGCTCTGAGGTTATTCGTGCTACCGTATCCACGTGTATGAATAACCTTGGTTTTACCCCCTTCAGTCAGGATTCTCATATTGTCCAGGCATTTACCTGCGCAGGAGCGTGGTATGGCCTGTGTTGCAGTAGTGCCCTCGAAGCTCCATTACTGATTCTGTCAGAAGAGGCAATAGAAATTGAAAGACGTGGGCACTGGGGCCGCAATTATGAGCCTCCTCCTTGCTGGCCTCCTCCTGATGTTATGGACCGAATCAAGTCTGGCCCAGGCTCGGTCATGCTCGGTGCCGGTGTCGGATATCTGGTGGGAAAAACGCTGGACTATACGGCAAAAGCCGCCTTTTCCGGTGTCAGAATGGCGGCTGAATGCCTTAGATCGATAGCCACTGGTCGCTGAACAGGTAGACAGCCACCTGTTTGTGCACAAAGCCCTCTAGTTCATGGTTTCAATGAGTTTGATGTGTACCATCTCCGTTCACCCTGAGCGGAGTCGAAGGGTGCTTAGCGCGATCTATCAGAGTCCGGAGTTTCCGCCCTTCGACAGGCTCAGGACGAACGGAGTGCGGAGGCACGACAACCCGTCAAAACCTGCCAGCAGGAACTTTTTCCTGGCTTGAGTATCTACATGGTCGCCTTCCGTAAAACGTCACGTTCTTATATCTGAGAGGGACTTAACAATGGATATCAACTCTGGTACAGGCTCAACGAACAACATTATTGTTCCTGCCTCAGTAATGAAGGATTCTCTGGCTTTGGCTGGTACCATGACAGGGCTGGCTTTTGGCTTTCATACAGCCCGCTTCGCGGTCGATGACAATTTTCTGAATCGCGCCTTATATGCGGGCGCTTATGGCTTTGCGGGAAACCTCATCGGGAAAGGGGTCTATCACGGTTGTACCGCCTTCTGGCATGCTTCTGTGAAAATTCGTGATACCGTATCCACGTATATGAATCACCTTGGTATCACTCCATTCATTCAGCAGGATTCTCATATTGTCCAGGCGTGTACCTACGCAGGGGCGCTCTGTGGTCTGGGTTGCAGTAGTGCCATCACAAGTCCATTAATGCTACTGGGGCCACCAGAAAAACATGCGGCCATACGTGCGAATCATCCTGATGCTTTGAACCGAATCCTGTCTGGCACAGGCTCCGTCGTGGTTGGTGGAGGTGTCGGGTACCTGGTGGGAAAAGCGCTGGACTATACAGCAAAAGCAGCCTTTTCCGGTGCCGGAATGGCTGCAGAACGCCTTGGTTTGACAACCACTGTGGGCGGGAGCCCTGACGAACAGACCAAGAATAATCTCGACTGAGTCAATTGGTGCAACTGAAAGGATTATACAGCAGAGATCACCAGACAGAAGCAAAGGATAAGAGTGCTTCAGCAGCGGGTGGTGAATCTGTTACGATTCCATCCTGTAGAACCGGTTTTGCGACAACCTCGGGACCATGGGAATGAGTCCGGAGAGGTTGTGGCAACGAGGTGTTTATTTATGTATTTCAGAGCTTGGCTGCACTAACCCGGGAACATCTCCTGGTGGTAATCTACCCGCGCACTCCTGCTTAAATTCTGCCTTTGGCTATTTTCTATAGGTGTTTTTCTTTCATGCCCCGTTATGCTGCCAGTGTTCAATACGATGGCTCCCGTTTTTTTGGTTGGCAGGTTCTCAAGACCGGTTTGCCCACGGTGCAGGCTGCTGTAGAAGCTGCGCTGTCAAAAGTGGCAAACCATCCTGTTGCCGTTGTCTGTGCAGGAAGAACCGATGCCCGGGTTCATGGCTGTAACCAGATTATTCATTTTGATACGGATGCCGTTCGTACCGAGCGGGGCTGGGCTTATGGCGCTAATGCCAATTTGCCGGATGACGTGGCCGTAAACTGGGTGAAGCCGGTTTCTGATGATTTTCATGCCCGCTTTTCTGCCCTGTGGCGACGTTATCGTTACGTGATTTATAACCATCCCATTCGGCCAGCACACCTCTCCAAAGGGGTGACCTGGAACTATCGGCCATTGGATGTTGAGCGCATGAAGGCAGCAGCAGGGTGCCTGGTAGGCGAACATGATTTTACCTCTTACCGTGCGATTCAGTGTCAGGCAAAGAACCCGGTCAGAAATGTGACCCGGCTGGATATTTCCCGCCACGGACCACTGATTGTTATTGATGTGCAGGCCAATGCGTTTTTGCATCATATGATTCGTAATTTTGCCGGGGTGTTGATGGCGGTGGGTTGCGGCAAGCGTGAGCCTGGCTGGGCAAAAGAGGTGCTGGATGCCCGGGATCGTGCCCAGGGTGGGGTAACCGCTTCGCCCTGTGGGCTTTATTTTGTCGATGCGGGATACGATAAGGTGTTTGGGTTGCCGGCCAGTGAATCGAACCCACACTTTATTGCGCCATTAATTCCGCTTTAAATCGGCGGTTTTTCCGGAGCTGGCATACGTTTTCCGTGCAATGGATGGGTTCCTCTCTATTGCTCTGAAAACTCTGTTCGTCCTGTAGCGGAGAACTTACTGAGCTGCAGAACCACGTTCATTCTGAGGCTGTCGAAGGGGGTGGACTGTGAACCAACCGTAAAGACGGTGCCAATCACCCTTCGACTCCGCTCAGGGTGAACGGAGATTGTGCTCATTAAAATCGTTGAAATGATTTGCCAGGTGCAGTAATCACCGAAATGTTCTGATAAGATCATTGATCGCTCAGGGGTTGCCTATTCTTTCGCATTGATTTTCGGATTGACAGTGTGAAAGCACCTTCAAACCCTTACCCTGTGGTTGGCTCTGTGTCCCGGGTAATCTCCCGACACAGGGCGTGGGAAAGAGAACACCGGGAAATGGAAGTATCTCCTCGTATAAAAATCTGCGGAATTACCCGTGTTGATGATGGTTTGATCGCTGCTGATAGCGGGGCGGATGCCATCGGTCTGGTGTTTTACCGGAAAAGCCGTCGCTGTGTCACGGTTGAGCAGGCCGTGGAGATTGTCCGGGCTCTGCCGCCGTTTGTCTCGGTGGTTGGGCTGTTTGTCGATGCCTCCGATGAGCTGATTCAATCGGTTCTGGACGCGGTTCCTCTTTCACTTCTGCAATTTCATGGCAATGAACCGGAAATCCAGTGCGCCCGCTGGGGGGTACGTTATATGAAGGCCTTCCGTGTTCGTCCGGATATTGCCGTGGCCGACATGGTGGCTCCCTATACCAGTGCCTGTGGCTACCTGCTGGACAGTTATAAGCCCGGGGAGGTGGGTGGCACCGGTGAGTCATTTGACTGGGATTTGATACCCCATGAGCTGAATAAACCGATGGTGCTGGCCGGAGGTCTGAGTCCTGATAATATCGCTCAGGCAGTGAACAGGGTTCGACCCTATGGAGTTGATGTCAGCAGTGGCGTAGAGAGTCAGCCTGGCATTAAGGATCACGATAAAATCAAAGCCTTTATCAAGGCGGCAGGAAGATGATGGTCGATCAAGAAATTTTTGAGTCCCCCGTTCTTTCTTCTGAAGAACACAAGTACGATCAACCGGATTTAATGGGGCATTTTGGCCGTTACGGTGGACGTTTCGTGGCTGAAACCCTGATGGGTGCGCTGGAAGACCTTGACCGCACCTGGCGTGAGCTCTGGCAGGACAAGACCTTTCAGGAAGATTTTGATCGTGACCTGGCTGACTTTGTCGGCCGTCCTTCACCGCTCTATTTTGCTGAGCGATGGACTCGGGCGCTGGGTGGCGCGAAGATCTACCTGAAGCGTGAAGATCTCAATCATACCGGTGCCCACAAAATCAACCATGCGGTTGGTCAGGCGCTACTGGCCAAACATATGGGGAAAACCCGGATTATTGCCGAAACAGGTGCCGGTCAGCACGGTGTCGCCTCGGCGACGGTGGCCGCCCGTCTTGGGTTGGAGTGTGTGGTTTATATGGGGGCCAAGGACGTAAAACGTCAGGCATTGAACGTCTATCGCATGAAACTTTTGGGGGCCACCGTGGTACCGGTAGAAACCGGTTCCCAGACGCTGAAAGACGCGATTAATGAAGCTCTCAGGGATTGGGTAGCACGCCCCGAAGATACCTTCTATCTGCTGGGTACAGTTTGTGGCCCTTCACCCTATCCTGAAATGGTGCGTAATCTGCAGAGTATTATTGGCCGGGAAGCCCGTCGGCAGATTCTGGAAAAAGAAGGCCGCCTGCCGGATGCCCTGGTTGCCTGTGTGGGTGGTGGTTCCAATGCCATGGGGCTGTTCCACGAATTTATCCAGGATAAAGCCGTTAAGCTGTACGGTGTTGAAGCGGCAGGGCACGGTGTTGATACCGATAAGCATGCGGCCCGGATGAGTTCCGGTCGTCCGGGCGTTTTGCAGGGCGCAAGAACCTATCTGATGACCAACGAACATGGCCAGATTATTGAGAGCCACTCTGTGTCGGCCGGATTGGACTACCCGGGGGTTGGACCAGAACACAGTTACCTGAAAGATATCGGCCGTGCACAATACCCGGCGGCAACGGATGAAGAAGCTCTTGCGGCATTTCGCCAGCTGACCCGTCTGGAAGGCATTATGCCAGCGCTGGAAAGCGCCCATGCCCTGGCCTGGGTTGATAAACTGGCACCCACGATGAACCAGGACCAGATCATTATCTGTAATCTGTCTGGTCGTGGTGATAAGGATATTCATACCGTTGCCGCTATTGATGGCCTCGAAGTATAAGGTGGGCACAGCATGAGTCGTGAAATAAACAGAATCAAAGCCCGCTTTGAAACCTTGCAGGGGCGTGAACGTAAAGCACTGATACCCTACATTCTTGCCGGTGACCCTCCGGGCAAGACCGTCGAGGTCATGCACCAGCTGGTGGACCATGGGGCGGATATGATTGAGCTGGGTTTTCCGTTCTCGGACCCGGTGGCGGATGGTCCGGTGATTGCCCAGGCCCATGAGCGGGCGGTATCACACGGTGTTACATTGCATGACGTTTTTGCAATGGTTTCTGAATTCCGGGAAAGGGATAATGACACACCGATTGTCCTGATGGGCTATCTCAATCCGGTAGAGATCATGGGCTACCAGCGGTTTGTTGAGTTGGCCAGTCAGGCGGGTGTTGATGGTGTGCTGATGGTGGATCTGCCACCGGAAGCCGCAGGTGATTTACTGGATATGCTGCATAACTGTGGTATTGATATGATCAACCTGATTACCCCGACCACATCCGATGAACGAATTGCCAAGATCTGCCGGGTTGCCAGTGGTTATCTCTATTATGTATCCCTGAAAGGGGTAACCGGTGCGGCAACCCTGAATACGGCAGAAGTTGAACAGCGGGTCAACCACATCCGGCGTTTTGCTGACGTTCCGGTGTGTGTTGGCTTTGGTATCCGCGATGGTGCCTCGGCTGCCGCCATCGGGCGAATGGCAGACGGTGTTATTGCGGGCAGTGTGCTGGTATCTGAGCTGGCTCAGTATGGCAATGAGGGACAGGCCTCCATTGACCGCGTTGCCAGCCGAATTGCCGAAATGCGCTCAGCTATGGACGATGACAGGACGAATGAATGAGCAACTGGTTAGTCGATAAACTGATTCCATCGTTATCACGCGCTGCTATTGCGCAGAAAAGCAGCAGTGTGCCAGAAGGGCTTTGGCGCAAGTGTGTGAAGTGTGAGGCCTTTCTCTATCGCCCCGAGCTGGATAGAAACCTGGGTGTTTGTCCCAAGTGCCAGCATCATATGCGAATCAGTGCCCGCACGCGACTGGATTACTTTCTTGACAAGGAAGGAAAGGCAGAGCTGTTTGCCGACCTTGAGCCCAATGACCGGCTGAAGTTTCGCGACACTAAAAAGTACCGTGACCGACTGGCAACGGCGCAAAAGCAGACCGGCGAAAAAGATGCCCTGGTGGCCATGCGGGGTACCGTCGAGGACATTCCGGTCGCGGCCGTTGCCTTTGAGTTTTCTTTTATGGGCGGCTCCATGGGGTCGGTGGTCGGGGAAAAGTTTGCCCGTGCTGCCGAGTTATGCCTGGCAGAGAAGATGCCGCTGATCTGTTTTTCAGCCAGTGGCGGTGCCCGAATGCAGGAAGCCCTGTTTTCCCTGATGCAGATGGCGAAAACCAGTGCGGCCCTGGAAAGAATGCGCCAGGCGGGTATTCCTTATATCTCTGTGATGACTGACCCGGTGTACGGCGGTGTTTCTGCCAGTCTGGCCATGCTCGGTGATATCAACATGGCTGAGCCCGGTGCCCTGATTGGTTTTGCCGGTCCCAGGGTGATTGAACAGACCGTCCGGGAAAAGCTGCCGGAAGGCTTCCAGCGCAGTGAATTCCTGCTGGATCACGGTGCTATTGATATGATCGTTTCCCGTTCTGATTTGCGATCCACTATCGCCAGGCTTTGCCGGAAAATGCAGGGCAGGCCGGATGCAGATGTGGAGCTTGCTGATCCTGCAGAAGAAGTTGCCTGATCCCACCTTTTATCTCTCTCATTCCCACGCAGGCCCTGAGGGGCTTGCATGGGAATGCATACGTCTGGAGATGTGACGTTGTCTTCTTTTGAAAAGAAAGAAAAAAGCCTTGCACAGTGGTTAACCTGGATGGAAGAAACTCGTCCGGAGCATGACATCGACTTTGGGCTGGACCGGATTCGGCTGGTGGGTGACAGGCTGGATTTGCTCAAACCCGCGCCGTTCATTATCACCGTGGGGGGCACCAATGGCAAAGGCTCGACGCTGGCCGTTCTTGAAGCTGTTTTGCTGGCTGCCGGTTACAGGGTAGGTCTATTTACATCACCTCATTTTCTCAAGTTTAACGAAAGAATTCGCATTAATGGCGAACAGGTCAGTGATGACTGGCTATGTGATGCTTTTGAGACGATAAATGAAAGTCGAAAAACGACATGGCTAACCTATTTTGAATTTGCCACCCTGGCTGCCGTTGACTGCTTTAAAAGGGCGGAGGTGGATGTGGCATTGATGGAAGTCGGCCTGGGTGGACGACTGGATGCTACCAATGCGATTGACCCGGATGTGTCGGTAATTACTACGGTGGCGCTCGACCATCAGGAATACCTTGGCTTTAGCATTGAAGCGATTGCCAAAGAGAAGTCAGGAATATTTCGTGCCAGTAAACCTGCGATCTTTGGTGATCAGCCCGTGCCGCAGGCAATCACCGACATGGCTGAGCGTCTTGGCAGTCCCCTGTATTGCAGAGGAGAGGCGTTTACCCTGGCAAGATCGGGTAATACGTGGCACTGGTCAGGTAGTGAAAATCAACAGCTGAACAACCTCCCTGTTCCCAATGTCGTGATTGATAATGCCGCGACGGCATTGCAAGCGCTGCAATTTTTGCCAGAGCCTATCGCTATTGAAGCTGTTCGAGAAGGTTTGTCACAGGTATCGGTTACCGGACGGTTCCAGAAGCTGATGATGGAAAATGAATCAGGAGAGTCTATCGATGTGGTGCTGGATGTTGCCCACAATCCTCAGGCAGCAGAAATGCTCAAGCAGCGTCTGGACGAGTCTCCGGCAGAAGGTAAGACACGAGCAGTGATTGCCATGTGTAAAGATAAGGATTATATGGCGGTTGTTGACTGCTTAAGTGGCGATATTGATGAGTGGTACGTTGCTCAGTTTGAGTCTCCAAGGGCGCTGGCTGAACAAGAGCTGGCAAAGAGGCTGGTTGATCGAGGGTATTCAGTTAATCGCTATCAGCAGGTTGCTGAAGCATTGCATCATGCACTTGAACGCTCAACATCTGGAGATAGGGTGCTGGTTACTGGATCATTTATGACGGTATCTGCTGCCTTGACCAACAGCCACTGAGTACACGATTTCAGTGAAATTGATGGACTCCCTCTATCAATGACTTCCAAACTCCGTTCGTCCTGAGCGGAGTCGAAGGGCGTAAACACCATGCCCTGGACAAAGATTGTGCCAATCACCCTTCGACTCCGCTCAGGGTGAACGGAGATTGTACGTCTTAAGTTCATTGAAATGGTGTGCTGAGTTTGCCTTCCACGGTCCCCGACGGAATGCAGCTAACCCCATGGACAATAAAGGTTTCACGAAAGGCACACAATATCGAGTCAAAACAGGCTGCTCCACATTCACCAAGCCCGGGGCAGTCTCACAAATTACTCAAATATCAGGCCAGAATTGTTCATTCATAATTTGTTCGTAGGTCCATGGGCATGAGTCTGGAAAATGCTCCTTGCTGATGCCGGTTTCCTTAAAGGCAGAAATCCGTGCCGCTGGATAGGCATCGTCCATCGCACCATTAATCTTTGGCTTTAGCCCAGGGTTTTCTTTCATCAATTTCCGAATGCGAAATCGCTGCTCTTCGATAGACCCCTGCCAGCTACTGCTCCTGTGATCAGGTTGATAAGCCCACTTCAGCAAATGCATGAGCAGAATATCCAGCCGGTGACTCAACAGCCGGTATTCGCTTCTGCCCATGCTTTCAATTTCCTCAAGGATATTGTCCAAATCCAGTTCTCCCAGTCTGCCCTGGCGAATAAGTTCTGCCTGTTGCTGTGTCCAGCTGTAAAAATCAGTTTCGTATAATGGTTCAGTCATACTGATAAGTCCCTTCGGTATTGCACGCTTAATTGTTGTAGGTTTGGTTGGAATTCGCTTAAGATGCAATGAGTTTCAGGCATTGACCTTTAATTGACTTCCCGCCATCTTTGCAGGGATGAATACTGTTTATCTATCATTACGGAGCGTATCTTGGGCGAGGGACTTAAGCAAAGACTAATAGGTGCTGTGGTATTGCTGGCCTTATTGATCATTCTCGCGCCCGCACTGTTCAGGGGAGGGGAGACTCATCCTCTGGTCACCTCCAGGCCTTCCCCGGCAGCCCCTAAGCTTGAATCCCCCCCAGTGCCTGCATTTGTCGACCAGCTGGATATTCCCCCGGATGTTGTTGAAGTGGTGCCTTCTTCCACTGAAACTGTGCTCGAGCCAGAAAGTGATCGTACTGAAAAAGCCACAGGTGTGGATGAATCAGGACATCTGAAAGCCTGGTCTCTCCAGTTGGCAACCTTTGCGGATAAAAACAATGCCCGAAACCTGGAAAAGCAGCTAAAGACTAAAGGGTATAGTGCTTTTCAGAAGAAAATTTCTACAGAGACAGGCAAGGTTTTTTATCGGGTCTACATAGGGCCGGAAGTAAGGCCGGATGAACTTCAGCAGCTAAAGGTTACCATCAAGAAAGAGTTAGGGCTTGAGGGTATACTGGTTCGTTATGTTCCATAATAGGCTCTCTTACGGTAGACATTCCGCCTACTACCTTCCTCGGGAAGTCAAAGACTGAACCACGAAGGTCACGAAGAGTACGAAGAGATTTTCTTGCCCTTCGTGCTCTTTGTGTCCTTCGTGGTTCCATCTGAAACTCATGGAAAGGGGAGGGGTAAGGAATTGTCCCGAAATAATTTCGGCATTTTGAGTTCGATCTCCGTTCATCCTGAGCTTGTCGAAGGGTGATAGGCACAATACATGAGGCCGGAGTTCCTGAGCTTAATGTCGACCCTGAGAATAGGCTCAAAACTCGAACTTATGGTGACGCTTGAGGTGACAAATTCAGGAAAACTTATGAAAATAGATACAATGATTGACCTCAGGGATAAGGATCGCAAGGCAATCTGCACTATTGCTGAACAGATATTTGCCCCGGATACTTAAATCTGGGCTTACGGCAGCCGGGTCAAGGGAACCAATCATGACAACAGTGACCTGGATTTGGCTGTGCACTTTCCCCCGGATCAGGCAAGATGACAGACTATGAGCAGTTGAGCCTGTTTCTCGAAACCCTGCGGGACTCCAATATACCCATTATTGTCCAGGCACTTGCCTGGCAAAGTATTCCCGATAGTTTTCGTGAGGAAATAGATAAAAAACACCAGGTGCTCTGGCGCTGACAGTGAAGGAGCAACCACCGGTAGTTTTGCCTGAAGATGGGCAATCCAAAGATATTCGGTGCCTTGGTCATGAACCTCATAAAAAAATCACGAATAAGTGCTTTTCCGGTCGTGATTACTTCGTGGCTGTCGTGTAGAATCCCCGTTCTTGTAAAGCTACTAAAACAATAAGGCCTTAAACAGGCATTATTACGTTAGGGAGCTACATAAAAATTTTTACGCTGATGCAACTTTTGCTCGAGTAGATTGGTTGTTTTCCGCGCAGCTGTTTCGGCATATGCTTAAGCCGATGGGCGGTAGCGTACTTTTCGGTTGGTTTATAAGATTGAGCAGCTTATAAAACGGCTGCTAACCTTTCTTTCTACTGCTAAGTATTCACCAGTTAGTGCTGAAAAATATAGATGATGGCAATGCAGGTCGCTACCGGCAGCAGAATGTTGTTATTGCTGGTGCAGAACACACCCCCCCGGACCATTACCACCTACCACAGCTGATAAATGATTTGGTTAAATGGTACCATCCGCCCGGCTGTTAATGAACTTTGATTTGATGGGCAGTGGTTATTTACCGGTCATTATCCGCAAAGAAAACCGTCTGGCCTATTATGAGGCGCTGGACAAAGCGCCTACCCGAGAGGACTACGGGGGATTTATGGACATAGTGGCCAGCGCCCAGGAAGAGGCTTTGAATCGTTATATCAGTATTATTGAATAATAATAGTTATAACCGCATCAATGGATTCTGAGATGACCCTGAATACTTCATACCTGAAATTGCTGACGCAGAACTGGTTTCAGGCCTGTCGCACGGCTACCCGGTTGTCTGTTTCTGTCGTCAGGCTGAAGGCAGATTTACCGCTGACAGCGGACGATTTGCAAAACGCAGATGAAGACCTGATGGAAAAGCTGGATGCTTTTCGTGTTCGCTATGGTGATCTTCAGGACTGTCTTGGTGGTAAAGTGTTCCGTACTTTGCTGATGGCTGAGGATGAAGAGCCGGTCAGTATGGCAGATATTCTTAACCGGATAGAAAAACGAGGGATTCTGGACTCTGCTGATCAATGGCGTCAGTGGCGTGAGATCCGAAATGCGTTTGCCCATGACTATCCGGAAGCAGAGGCAGAAAGAGTGAATGCGTTAAACATGGCATGGCAGAATACGCCATTGCTGCTTAAGGTGGCTGAGAATGTCTACCGTTACTGTGAACAGCAAGGAATAGAGCTAACGGAGATAGAGCGTGCGGATATCTGAGGCGATGGCACAGAGTATCGTCGAACTCGCAAGAAAACATGTAGCAGAAAATGCCCGCGTCTGGCTGTTTGGCTCCCGGGCTGATGATACAAAAAAAGGGGGGGATATTGATCTTTATATTGAGGCAGACAATATCGGTAATACCCTGGAACGAAAAATTAACTTCCGGTTGGCATTTGAAGACCGCTGGGGTGAGTTGAAAGTGGATATCCTCATTCATGATACCCGGCATGAAACGCTGGCCATTCATGAAATTGCCAGGCAAGGGGTCAGGCTTGGTTAGTGATTAAAGATTAAACGACATTGACAACAGACCTGGATTGTCTTTTTACAGCGCTTTTCACAGCCTTTCTAAATAGGTTAAGCAATATTGAGACTCACGAACGAAGAGCAAAACGCCATTAGAAAGGTGATATATCAGGCAGACCCTCAGGCGCAAATATGGTTGTTTGGCTCAAGGGCGAATGACCAGGCAAAAGGAGGGGATATTGACCTGCTCATCCTGTCAAAAACACTGGGTTTGAAAGACAGGACGGGCATACGGCTGGCGCTGTACGAGATTATCGGAGAGCAGAAAATTGACCTGGTGATTGCCGCAGACGATACTGATCCATTCACCCGTATCGCGCTGGCAGAGGGAATCCGGCTATGACTAACGAGTCAGGCAAAAAGCAACAGGCAGGGAAAAAAAATACCGACAGAATCCTGTTATTAGAACAGCAGCTGTTGGCCATGGCCCAGATGGAAGCCCTGCTAAAATGGTCTCTGGATCGCTGTCAGGCCATACTACTGACTAATGACCAGATGCCGGAACAGGAAGACTTGGAAAAATTCGAATCACTCACCGCACGATTTGCCCGCTTTAACGATATTCTGTTACAAAAAATATTTCGCCTGATCGACACCATTGACCTGGAAGATGTCGGCACCGTCAGGGACAGAATCAACCGTGCAGAAAAAAAAGGGCTGATTGAGGATGCCCACCGGTTTATCGAAATCCGGGAATTGCGTAACAGCATTGCCCACGAATACCAGCCGGAAGCGCTGAGGGTTATTTTTCCTGAAACGTTGCAGGCTACACCCATTTTGCTGGATATTGCTGATCGGGTACGAAAGTACTGTCTGCGGTATAATTCCTGAAAATTGACCTGGTCATCTACCGACGAGGAAAACCCCGGGAAGCGATTCACCATGAAGCCAGAAATACCGGGATTCAATTGAATGGCAACCGAGCAGGGCAAAGGAATGGGTAGCGAACGACAAATAGCAGACGTTATCGGGCGCACCCTCTGGATTTGTGACCGTCATGCCTTGCGCCTTGAATGGGTGATGGCCGAAGTGAAAAGCCTGTTGCCATTGAGTGCCAAAGCGTTTGAAAACCTTGCCCCGGCTGAAGTGGCGTACATGGATCAATTTGCCACCCGGTTCAGTAAATTACAGGATGCCATGGGCGCAAAACTCTTTCCTCAGGTGCTGGATTTGGTGGGAGAGCAGGGGGCGTTGAACACCTTTATCGACAAGCTCAACCGGCTGGAAAAAAAATAGGGGCGATTGATAATGCAGCCCAATGGCCTCTATTTCGTGAGATGCGCAACGCTTTTGCCCATGACTACCCGGAAGACAGTGAACTGAATGCCGAGACGTTGAACCGGGCCTTGCCGCTGGTCAGCGAGTTGTTAACGGTCTATCGTAATATTCGGGATTTTGCCTTGCGCTATGGGGCTGTTTTACCTGGGGCTTGATTTAATGGGTGCTTTTATTAAGGATTCGGTTGTCTTATACGAAACCATAAGCGGAGAATCCTGGTTATGAACTGCTCTACCGATCATCCCCCGGAACACCTTCACCTGACACACGATGAACTGTTACTGCTACAGGCATTGCTGAAAAAACATTTGCCAGATATCGAAGTCTGGGCTTATGGCTCAAGAGTTAATGGCAAGGCCCACTTCGCATCAGATCTTGATATGGTTGCTTTTTCCGGCCCGGAACAGGCAATTGCGATAGCTGAACTCAGGGAGGCGCTGGAAGAGAGTAACCTGCCATTTCGGGTCGATCTTTTTGTTTGGGATCAGGTGCCTGAGAAGTTCCGGAAAGTGATTCGGGAAAAGTATGTTGTTGTTCAGTAGTCGTTTGGTTTCAGGCTGAGGATCAATAGCAAAAACGAACCAAACCCTTAGGAATTGTCCTGAAATAATTTCGACATTTTGAACTCGATCTTCGTTCATCCTGAGCTTGTCGAAGGATGACTGGCACAATACATGAGGCCGGAGTTCACGACCTTCGACAGGCTCAGGACGAACGTAGTTTTGAGACCAGGAAATGTGCAAATTATTTCAGGACAATTCCTTAGCAGCCAGTACATGGTTTCAATGAGTTTGAAGGGTTGTCGTTATCATATGCCTCTGGACTCCGTCCGTCCTGAGCCTGTCGAAGGGCGCAAACTCCGGCCCATGATAGATCGTGCCAAACACCCTTCGTCAAGCACTCAATATTTGTCTGAACTCCTCACCGTGTGCGAGCTTTCATGATTTTGCCCGGTATCTGACCCTGACTTTCTTTTTGTTCCTTTTCTTCTGAATGATAAAATTCAAATGACACAATATTCCGAACATAATGCTGTACACGCCATGGACGACGATATGATCTCCCTTTCTGAGATCGCAGCGATCCTGTTCCGAGGTAGACGTTGGGTTATTGGTATTACACTGGCTTCGTTCATCCTTGCCCTGTGCTACCTTTTTGCGGTTAAGCCGGTTTATCAGGCAAGTGCATTGATAAAAATTGAACATAGCCAAAGCAGCCTGATTTTAAATTTGCGGGATACTGAACATGTGGAGGATCTTTCAATCAGCTCAAGTATTGCCATAGAGCAGATGAGGAGTCCTGGCTTTATTCATAGTTTCATTGCAGCAAAGCAATCTCAATCCGATACTCCTGCGCCCAATGTGGCACAAGACGTTCAGGGCAGATTACAGGTTGCTGAAAAAGGTAGAGGCACTGGTATTCTTGAAATTACGCTGAGCGGATCGAATGCTCAGGAAAATATCAAATTATTAAATTCCCTAATTGATTACTATTTTGAACAACGCCATCAAACACTGGTGAGTTCTATTGAAAAATCACTGGCCTTATTGAAAATCAGATTGTTTACAACACAACAAGAGATAGCACAGGCTCAAGAACAGGACGTTTCTGTAAAAAGTGCTCGGTTGAATGAACTGAAATTGGCTCAGAAAGCAATCCAGAACAATATCGATATATTGGAAAACGCCAAAACTATCGCTTTAAATGATCGTCATGTGCTCAGCGATCCGGTGTCCAGCGATGATCCGGTTAGCCCTAAATACACCCTTGTTATCGTATTGGCAGTTATGCTGGGAGGGATGCTGGGAATTGTAGTAGTGTTTGTGCATGAAATGATGCGAAAGGTGCTATGCACTTCACAAGAAGCAGAAAATAAAGCCGGGCTTACTGTATTTGCAGAAGTGGCCAGCGCTGAGGAATTAAAAACGACACCGGGATGTCGGAAGGTTTCAAAGTATTACGTACCAACCTGCTATACCAGTTGGAAAATGCAGCCAATAATCGGGTGATGATTTGCAGTCCGTCCCCGGTTATTGAACAGGAGCATGTCATCATCCAGTTAGTCAGTGAGCTGGCCGAAGCGGGTAAAAAAGTATTACTCCTGGATGCAGACCTTCGCCAGGGTAGAATGTTCATGCATTTTAATACAACCGGAGGGCATGGGCTGTCGGAGAAACTGATCAATAACGACCACTCAGCGATCACAGTCAGTGAAAACCTGGACTTGATTTCCGGTAATAGCTATCCAGATAATCCATCTGAACAGTTAATGAACACCAGGTTTCAAAAACTTCTGGACTGGGGATCCAGTCATTATGACGTCGTATTGATCAGTGTTCCGTCGATTCTTAATGTGACTGATGGGGTAGTGGTTGGCAGCCGGTGCGCAACCGATTTGATGATTATTCAAGCGGGGCAGACCTCTGTAAAAGATATTGAGGTTGCTAATCGACGCCTGCAGCAGGCAGGAGTAGCCATTAATGGTACCATTTTTGTTAAAGAGCAGGGTTGATGCGGGAAAATCATGGGTTATGCATTTATGAATTGAATTCAGCATCATGAAAGCAGCTTAAGAAACGCTGAAACTGACTGCCAGCGAGCTAACGATAGCCCAACAGCTATTGAAACGTTATTTACCAATCACCGCCGTTTGGGCATATGGCTCAAGAGTAAATGGTAACATTCAACATGCATCTGACCTTGACCTTGATCAGCCCAAAGGCTTATCCACTGGGTGTTTTTCTATCTGGCAAATAATGCGGCTTCTTGCTCCAAATCGGCAATCTCAATAAGGCTATAGCTACCGGATTGATAAGCAAAAATAATAGCCTCACCGCGAGAAGTCACATGATACAGCGCTCCTGCGGTCTGAATTCTTAACGGCCGAGTCTTTCCTGCTTTCATTTTCTATTTATGACGAGTAAAAAGTAGAGCATCAGGTCGGAAATGCACGATGAAAGACCTGACTCTTGAACCTTGGAGTTTGTGGGTTTGATTAAAGACATGCCACTGACTGTCTTGCTAGACTGTGTAAGCACAAGCAAGAGGGCAAAGGCATGGACGAGCAGGATTATTTGCAATACATAGAAACCGATACAGCCAAGCGGTGTGGTAAGCCCTGTATCAAGGGTACAAGAATAACCGTTATCGATATTCTTGAAATGCTGGCTGAGGGGATGAGCACTGATGAAATCCTGACAGACCACCCCAACCTGCAAGCGGTGCAGATAAAAGCAGCACTGCTTTATGCTGCGAATACCATAACACTGATTCGATTAACAGTCGGTAATGCCAAGCTTGCGGTTGTTGAACGTGTTCTAATAGACAATCAACAGACTATCCATAGTTTCTTGGACGATGAAGGCAAAGGATTATTGGTGCTCTGAAAGTGTTGCCTCTAGGAGGCTGTCCGAGAATAGGCTGCCCTACTGCGGCGACAGCAAATTGGTCTAAAAATCCGCTTTTGTTCGGCAAATAGCCCCGCTATTCACCTCACAAAACCGAATTTTTATCCTCAATTTTCTGCCGTCCTCGCTACGGGCGCTATTCTCGGACAGCCTCCTAGGGAAAAATCATGAAAGCCCCCGAAGTCATTGGGCTCAATAGCTATAAGGATATCCCCTTATAGAGCAAAATATACATCCAGTGTCTTATACAAAAAAGATTTGGATGTTCTGGAAATGAATGCATTTGATTTAATGAATAGGCTATCTGTCATTTATGACGCACGTCAACAATGGAAAGTAGACCATAAACTTGCTGATATTCTA
>NZ_JBLYNS010000071.1:0-26328 GCF_049310205.1 Endozoicomonas sp. ALC013
GTTGTGGTGTTTGCTGCGGTTTCCTTTTTTCCCTGTCTTTGTCGTTTGTTGGGGAGCCATCCTCCGAAATGTCTGCCCGACTTTCCGTTGGAGGAGAACCTTCAGTCGCCCCAAAAGCGCCCAAAAGATCCCTGAAACGAGTGGCTGAGGAAAAGGTGACAATGCCCTCCAGCATCGTGCGGATCTCTGCTGGCAGCACGGTATAAGGCGACACCAGCCGGGCCGCCAGCTCAACACCCTGGAAAAAGCTACTGTCCTGCCCATCGGGGCTGCCAAAAGTGAAGGCAGGACCTTCATCCGGTTGTGCCGACGGCTGCGTCCCGGGAGGAATATAACCGGGATGAAGCGACCGCAAAAACAGGATCGGAACGCGCCAAACGGCGACCGTTAAAAACCCGGCAAATAGCCCGCCATTCTCCGTTGGCTGATCGGGTACGGGCCCAGAAGCAATGGGTGTGCCTGTGGACTGAACGGCAGGTTGGGATATCAAAGTTATTACCTCACAAAATAATGAGGCAAGGATAGACAAGGCTGAGGCATCAAAAAGAACCGTTTGAATTATCCGCAACGGGTAATGTACAAGAATTTTATAAAACAGGAAAAAGCCGGGGGGATCAGGTCCCGAACTGCGTAATGAGTCAGTCGCCGGCTGCCTTGCTAAAGTGTTTCGATATAATTCTGGCTGCATTAATAATCAGGCGCTCTGGCGGTTCTCATTCTGCGGGGACTGTAAATGTCAATCTCTTCATATATGTGTTCATGCTGGTGCCCCCCCTTACCCCCGGCTTCCTCAAGTAACATCATCGGTTGATCAACCGCCTCCTGTGCCTGACCCGCTTTATTGACTGCTACCAGCTCCTGCCAGCCACCGGCAGCGTCGGGGGATGATCTGCGACAACAATGACGATAGATGTACCCCCCCACCACACCTGCCAACACAACAGACGCGGCAGCCCCCAGGGCAATACCGGCTATTGTACCGGTACTCAGGGTAGTCGCCAGCGGTGCCGCACTGGTGGGCAGTGTCATGGTGGCCCCTGGGATGCTCATGGTGGTGTTCGATGTCGTCGGCACCGGTGCTGGCGTGGTCGTTACTACAATGGTGTTGTTCGATGCCGTCTCCACCGGTGCTGGCGTGGTCGATACTACTGTTGGTGACGTTGGGCGGGAAGTTGGAGTGTTTGTAGAAGTTTTGGTTGGGATGGTTGTCGGTTCAGGAGGACAATCATCAAAGGAACCGGAGACAGTGTCACTTGATAATGCCGAAGAATAACAGTGCGTGGGCTGGCAATTCGACTTCACCAGGCGGGGGAACAGGTGGGGGTCAATATCTTCACAGAAATGACCCAGCAACCTATCGCAATCCCTTAAACTCTTGGAATTGTTCTCTTGCTCTATGCCGTTAAATCTGACATTACAGAAAGTGTGTTGAACTCCTGCTCCGATTTTATGACGTATACTGCTCTGATCACCTTCGACGGTGCTCTTTACCGCCATAGTGTTGTCAACATTGCCATTTCCGACCCCGAAACCGGCAAGACCACTGGATTTAACCGTGTTGTTGAATGACTTGGTGTTATCAACGGTTTTATGGGTTTTATAAGGAACGGAACTCCCTGCCCCGATACCGCTATAAGCGGAATCACCGGAGGCTTTCACTGTGCAATTGATCGCTATGGTGTTGTCAGCAGCCCCTTTTCCCGCCCCAATACCGGCTGTTGTATCACCGGTTATTTTACCGCTGCGACCGAAGTTTTTCACATCACAGTTCATTGCTGTGGTGTCGGTAGCGTATCCTTTACCCACCCCAATGCCGATATTCCCCTTGGAACCGTAGTTTTCCACCTCGCATTTTATTGCCAGAGTATTGGTAGCTTCATCTTGTCCCGCCCCGATACCGGCATTACTCCCATTACCGAAGGTTTCTATCCTGCAGTTCATTGCTTTGGTGTCGGAAGCTTTACCAGACCCCACCCCGATACCGGCATTACCGAAAGAACCGTAGTTTTTCACATTGCAGTTGACTGCTTCGGTCTTATCGACTCCTTTCCTATCATCAACACGCCCCGCCCCGATACCGGCATTACCTCCGGACGTTTCCACCTTGCAGTTCGTTGCTTTGGTCTCTAAAACCTTGCCCTTATAAACACGCCCAACCCCGATACCGGCATTTCCGAAAGAACCGGAGTTTGTCACATTGCAGCCCTTTGCTATGGTGAGGCGAACCCTGCCCTCATCAACGCGCCCCGCCCCGATACCGGCATTACCTCCGGACGTTTCCACCTTGCAGTTCGTTGCTTTGGTGTCGAAAACGCTGCCATTATTAACACGCCCCACCCCGATACCGGCATCACTGGAGGTAGTATTCACCTTGCAGTTTTTTGCATTCGTGTCATAAACCTTTCCACCATTATGCACATATCCCGCGCCAATACCGGCATACGCAGATGAACCGGAAGTTGTCACGTTGCAGTTTACTGCGGTCGTATTTCTAACAGTTCCTCCCTTAACTTCGCCCACGGCAATACCCGCGCTTGCCTTTTTACCCTCGGTATCAAGGACAGAACCTTCAACGTAAATATCCCTGATTACGGCTTTGGTGCCTGACATTTTACAAGCGGCTACCCCGATCGAAGCTGTTCTACCTCTTGTCTGTACATCTGGATTTATAAAGCGCAGCTTAAGAACTTTACCCTCCAGATTTTCCATCAGACATTGGCGAAGACCACGAATGGTATAATCCTGACCATCGTACTTACCGGTAAATGCATCGGCTTTATTGCCGATTGAGCGGAACGAGCGGGTAACATTAATATCCGCAGTCTGCCGGTAAGTACCATTCAGTAGGTAGTTTGGGTATTTCGGATCACCAATCTTGCCCAGGGTTGTGGCATTCGGCACATCAATAATCGGCACTTCTGTTTTACTGCCGGATGAGGATGCAGCAGCCGCAGCGCTCAGGCTGGACAGGGCACCCAGTGCCACGGCGGCTTTCGGTAGCTGGCCAAGGCCGACGGAGGCGGTGGCTGGTGGGCTGGTTCGTTGTGGTGTTTGCTGCGGTTTCTTGTTTTTCCTGTCTTTGTCGTTTGTTGGGGAGCCATCCTCCGAAATATCTGCCCGACTTTCCGTTGGAGGAGAATCTTCAGTCGCCCCAAAAGCGCCCAAAAGATCCCTGAAACGGGTCGCTGCGGAAAAGGTGACAATGCCCTCCAGCATCGTACGGATTTCCGCTGGCAGCACGGTATAAGGCGACACCAGCCGGGCCGCCAGCTCAACCCCCTGGAAAAAGCTGCTGTCCTGCCCATCGGGGCTGCCAAAAGTGAAGGCCGGACCTTCATCCGGTTGTGCCGACGGCTGCGTCTCGGGAGGAATATAACCGGGATCAAGCGACCGCAAAAACAGGATCGGAATGCGCCAAGGGGCGACCGTTAAAAACCCGGCAAATAGCCCGTCACTTTCCGTTGGCTGATCGGGTACGGAGCCAGAAGCCATGGGTGCGCCTGTGGACTGAACAGCAGGTTGGGATATCATAGTTATTACCTCGCAAAATGAAGCAAGGATAGACAAGACTCAGGCATCAAAAAGAACCGTTTGAATTATTCGCAACGGGCAAAGCGCAAAAATCGTATAAAACAGGAAAAAGCCTGGGGATAGGACCTGGACTGCAAAATGAGTCAGCCGACGGGTCCCCTGATACAAGGTTTACACCTTAGACTCCTTGTAATGATCTATAGCAGTTCTCATTCTGCTGGAATTACTAATATCAACATATTCATATATGCCAGTATCTTCACCGAAAGGTTTCTCTCTTGCCTCACTCCTGGCGGCTTCTATTATCGGTTGACCAATCGCCTGTTGTGCCTGACCCACAGTATTGATGGTCACCAGCTCCTGCGGGTCATCGGCAGCGGATGACCTGCGATAACAATGACGATAGATGCATACACCTGCCAGCACAAAGGCAGAAGCCCCCAAGGCGATACCGGCTATTGCACCAGTACCCAGGGAACTCGCCAGCGGTGCCGCACTGGCAGGCAGCGCAATGGTACCCCCCGGCAGGTTGGTAACTTCCATGGTAGTGTTCGACGCCGTCGCCATCGTTTCTGTCACCGGTGAGGGTGTGGCCGTGACTATTGGCGGCGTAGGGCTGGAAGATACAGGGCTGGAAGATACAGGGTTGCATAACTCCGCCCGCTCATCCGAGCCATCATCACAATCTTCAACGCTATCACATTCATAATAGGCAGGAAGACATTCGCCGCTATTACAAATAAACCGCCCTAAGTTGCTACATTCACCCTCTGTGCAGTTCTTTTCATCGGAGTCATCATCACACTCGAAATAACCATCGCATCGAGAGCTGTCAGAAAAACATTGCCGCCCGTTATCACAAATAAAACGCTTTAAGTTGTTACATTCCTCCTGTGTGCAGTTATATTCATCGGAGCCATCAGTACATTCCACCTCAGGATCTTCAGAACTTCCATCACATCGATATTTGTTACTAATGCATTGGCCGTTGTCACAGCGGAATTGATTAACAGCGCATGCCGCCTGAGGCTCTGTGGCTGGGGCGGAAGTTACAGTATGTGCAGACGTTGTATTCTCTTCTGGTGTTGCGACTTGTGCACCCACAGCGGTCAGGCCGGACAGGACACCCAGCGCCACGGCGGCTTTCGGTAGCGGGCCAGTCCGGACGGAGGCGATGGCTGGTGGGCTGGTCCGTTGTCGTACTTGTTGCGATGTCTTTTTTTTCCTTCCTTTGTCGTTTGTTGGGGAGCCATCCACCGGGCTGTCTGCCCGGCTTTGCTCTGGTAGCGAACCTTTCGTCGCCCCAAAAGCGCCCAAAAGATACTTGAGCCGGGTCGCTGCGGACAGGGTGACAATGCCCTCCAGCATCGTGCTGATCTCTGCTGGCAGCACAGTATAAGGCGACACCAGCCGGGCACCCAGCTCAACCCCTTGGAAAAAGCTACTGTCCTGCCCATCGGGGCTGCCAAAAGTGAAGATCGGACCTTCATCCGGTTGCGCCGACGGCTGCGTCCCGGGAGGAATATAACCGGGATGAAGCGACCGCAAAAACAGGATCGGAACGCGCCAAGGGGCGACCTTTAAAAACCCGGCAAATAGCCCGTCACTTTCCGTTGGCTGATCGGGTACGGAGCCAGAAGCCATGGGTGCGCCTGTGGACTGAACAGCAGGTTGGAATATCATAGTGATTACCTCGCAAAATAAGGCAAGGATAGACAAGACTCAGGCAGTTAAAAGAACCGTTTGAATTACTTACAACGGGGTTGCGTAAGAATCTTATAAAACAGGAAAAATGGGGTTCTACATTGGCAAAAAGGTTCGGTATGCATTCCCAAGGGGAGGGTGGGAGACTAGTACATGGTTTCAATGAGTTTGACGTGTACAATCTCCGCTCACCCTGAGCGGAGTCGAAGGGTGCCTGGTACGATCTATCAGAGTCCGGAGTTTCCGCCTTTAGGCCCTATGGGTCCTTCGATGCTTCGACAAGCTCAGCACTCAGGACGAACGGAGTGCGGAGGCACGACAATCCGCCAAACTCATTGAAACCACATACTAGACCGTTGACCAAAAAAGCCCGGACAAAACCGGGCTTATGTATGGTAATAGAAAGTGATTAAAACAGACGCCTCAAAACGCCGTTCAAACCCTTTCAAAAATGGTAGTGATACCCTGACCAAGACCAACACACATGGTTGCCAGCCCCAGGGTGCCGCCATTCTGTTTCATCACATTCAGCAGCGTTCCGGAAATTCGGGCACCGGAGCAGCCAAAGGGATGACCGAGCGCAATGGCACCACCATTGAGGTTAACCTTTTCCTCCATCTTATCCAGCACTTTAAGGTCTTTCAGGACGGGCAGTGCCTGGGCAGCAAACGCCTCATTCAGCTCGATATGATCAATATCATCAATGGTCAGGCCGATACGCTTGAGGGCTTTCTTACTGCTGGGAACCGGTCCATAACCCATAATGGAAGGGTCAACTCCGGCAACTGCCATGGCCCTGACCACCGCCATGGGCTGCAGACCAAGATCCTTGGCCCGCTGGGCAGACATCACGATCATACAGGAAGCGCCATCGGTAATCTGTGAAGATGTTCCTGCGGTCACTGTCCCCTTGGGGTTAAATGCAGGCTTAAGCTGTGACAGGGCTTCTACCGTTGTTTCCGGACGAATGGTTTCGTCCTGAGTGAAAAGACGAAGGTTGCCGTCTGCATCATGCCCCTGCATCGGGATAATTTCATCTTTGAAGTTACCCGCTTCGGTGGCAGCCCAGGCCCGCTGGTGTGACCGGGCACCAAATTCATCCTGTGCCTGGCGGCTGATGCCGTGCATACTGCCCAGCATTTCTGCGGTCAGGCCCATCATACCGGCAGCCTTGGCACCGTATTTGGACAACCTTGGATTCGGGTCAACCCCGTGCATCATGCCCACATGCCCCATGTGCTCGACACCACCGACCACAAAGACATCACCGTTATTGGTCTGAATTGCCTGAACGGCTGTCTGCAGGGCACTCATGGAGGATCCGCACAAACGGCTGACCGTCTGGCCTGCGGAAGTATTGGGAATGGGTGACATCAGCGATGCCATTCGGGCGATATTCCAACCCTGCTCCAGGGTCTGGTTGACGCAACCCCAGATGACATCTTCCACCTCAGCCGGGTTCAGTTCAGGATTGCGGTTAAGTACGCCGGTAATCAACTCGGCAGACAGGTTGTCAGCACGGACATTACGATACATGCCGCCCTTGGAACGACCCATGGGGGTACGCCCGTAGTCAACAATTACAGCATCTCTTGGATTCAGGCTCATGATATTCTCTCTTTTATAGTCCCTGAAAATGGTTCAATAACGTAAGACAGACCCATCAACCGTAGAAGGTCTTACCTTCACGAGCCATTTCCCGAAGTTTGTCAGTGGGCGCATACAGTGGGCTGATATGAGCGTACTTGTCGGCAAGCTCGACAAACTCCGCCACACCTATGGTGTCAATATACTTCAGGGCACCACCACGGAAGAGAGGGAAGCCAATACCCATAATCAGTGCCATATCCGCTTCAGCGACGGAATCAACAATGCCATCTTCCAGGGTACGAACGGTTTCCATGCACAGTGGGACCATCATGCGGGCGATGATTTCCTCATCGTCAAAAGGTTTTTGCTCAGCACACACCTCACTGAACAGGCCATAAACCGCCTCATCGACCACCTTCTTCGGCTTGCCTTTTTTATCCTGTTCGTACTTATAGAAACCGGCACCGTTTTTCTGGCCATAGCGCTGGTTTTCATACAACACATCAACAGCGGTTTTGAAGTCGCGCTTCATGCGATCCGGATACCCGTCAGTCATGACGCTTTGACCATGGTTACCGGTATCAATACCCACCACATCCATAAGATAGGCAGGGCCCATTGGCCAGCCAAAGCGCTCCATGACCTTATCCACCTGCTGGAAATCGGCACCATCACGGAGCAAGCCAGCGAAGCCACCAAAGTAGGGGAACAGGACACGGTTCACCATAAACCCAGGGCAGTCATTAACCACCACCGGCGTTTTACCCATCTTGCGGGCGTACTCAACCACGGTGGCTACGGTGGCATCACTGGTCTTCTCGCCACGGATAACCTCAACCAATGGCATCGCATGAACAGGGTTAAAGAAGTGCATGCCACAGAACTGTTCCGGACGTTTCAGGTCCCTGGCCAGTTCATTGATGGAAATAGTGGAGGTGTTGGACGTCAGAACAGCGTTCTCTGACACCTGGTTTTCTACGTCGGCCAGAACGGCTTTCTTGACCTTGGGATTTTCCACAACGGCTTCAACAACAACATCGACGCCCTCGAAATCACCATAGGACAGCGTAGGTACAATCTTATTCAGTACACTGCCCATTTTGCCGGCATCCATCCGCCCCCGGGAAACCCGCTTGGAGAGGAGTTTGGTGGCTTCGGAAAGACCAAGGTCCAGACCTTCCTGATTGATATCTTTCATCAGGATGGGCGTACCTTTCAGGGCAGACTGATAGGCGATACCACCACCCATAATGCCCGCACCCAACACCGCAGCCTTATTGGTTTCAGCGGCAATACTGGCGGACTCTTTGGCTTTTTTCTTAAGGAACTGATCGTTCAGGAACAGGCCAACCAGGGCATTACACACTGAAGACTTGGCCAGTTTAAGAAACCCTTTGGCTTCTACTTCAAGGGCCTTGTCACGGTCCATGAAGGCATGTTTCTGGATGGTTTTGACGGCCGCTATCGGTGCCAGCATGTGTGGCCCGGCCTGCTGTTTTACCACGGCAGATGAGGTTTCAAACACCATCATCGATTCAATCGGCGGCAGTTTCAGCTTGCCTTTCTTCTCCTGCTTTCTGGCCTGATAATCCAGTTCACCATCCAGGCAGCGACGCACCAGGGCTACCGCGGAATCTTTCAGCTTCTCAGGCGCAACCACTGCATCAACGGCTCCTGCTTTCAGCGCGGCATCGGGGCGATACTCTTTGCCACTGGCAATCCACTCAACGGCATTATCCGCACCAATCAACCTTGGCAACCTGACGGTACCACCCCAGCCCGGATAGATACCCAGCTTGACTTCCGGCAAGCCAACCTTGGCCGCTGTGGAAAGAACCCGGTAATCGGCACACAGGCAGATCTCAAAACCGCCTCCCAGGGCAATGCCATTCACGGCAGCGACTGTTGGTATGTCAAGATCTTCAAAACCGGAGAAGACCTTATTGACCGCCATCACTCCGGCCAATAATGTCTCATCATCCTGCTTGAAGGTCTGGGTGAATTCATTGATATCAGCACCAACGATAAATACATCCTTACCACTGGTGAGAATAAGGCCTTTAACCGTTTCGTCAGCACGGATGGCCTCCAGCGCAGCATCCAGATCCTCAATAGCAGAGTGACTGAACTTATTGACACTTTCGCCTTCGAGATTGAACTGCAGTTCGGCGATACCATCTTCCACAGGCAAAACCCTGAATGCCTTCCCCTGGTAGATCATGAACTTCTCCTTTCGGATTGAAGATAGACAGGCTAACCATACTGCGGCGACCAACCTTTCACAGGGCTGATGCGAGTGTTACATGAACTATGGCAGCTATCTGATTATTATTGCTTTACTTCCTGACTTGACCCTGGTCTTTACCAAGTGCATCCCAGCAAATTCATACGACTGTTTGAATTTAGTGCCTACCTTCTGTGAATTAGTATTTAAAGTCAAGCCTGAAACACCATGAAGATGCCACCTTTGTCACACAGTTACACAAGATTACTCATCCAGAAAATAGCCACTTCCGAATCCGGATCATGGCTGATGGAAAATTACCGGACAGACAGCTAATAAAACGATGAATAAAACCAGGATAGGCCTTACAATGGAAATGCCATGACTTTAGAAGCATTCATGCCCTCCATGAACTCCTCAATCCATCTTATTGATGATCCTGAGGAATCGCGACAGCGGTCTGGCCATCCAGATGTTACAGGGCGGATCACTTTTTGCATCTATTCAAGAAGGAAGACAGCTTATGAGCCTCTACAAGCATATTCTGGTTGCGATCGATTTGTCCGACGAAGCCGATGAGGTGCTCGAGAAAGCCAAATCCATTGCCGAAAAACACCAGGCGAGACTGACCATGGTTCATGTTGTCGAGCCACTCAGCGTTGCCTATGGCAGCGATATACCTCTCGACCTCACCACCTTGCAGGATGAAATCACCGAACAGGCAAGAGAACGCATCGCCCGCCTGGCCGATTCCATCCAGCTGAAGAAAGGTGAACAGCATGTGGTCTATGGCCGACCCGAGCGTGAGGTTCACCGGATTGCCGAAGAGTCAGACGTTGACCTGATTGTGGTTGGCAGCCACGGCCGTCATGGACTGGCACTGATTTTAGGTTCTACATCAACCAGCATCCTTCATGGTGCCGGTTGTGATGTACTGGCAGTGAGAGTCGGTAAAAACAGTTAATCCTGTTATCAAAAGAGCCACATTCAACATCTGTGGCTCTAGTGCAGCTAAGCGCTGTTACCCATACCGTTCGTCCTGAGCTTGTCGAAGGGCGGAAACTCCGGACTCTGATAGATCGTGCCAAGCACCCTTCGACTCCGCTCAGGGTGAACGTGGTGTACGGGTAATAACGCTTAGCTGCACTAGGAGTCTGACCGAGAATACCTACATATTATCCAACTCTTCCCACCGTTCCATTTTCTGTTCTATCAGCTCATTAAGCTCAGCCAGCCTGTTAAGCACAGTCTGGACTTCGGACTGATCTCCCTGATAAAAACTCGACTCAGCGGTTTGAGCTTCCAGCTGACCCAGCTCTTCTTCAAGTGCCTCAATCTCCTCCGGCAAAGCATCAAGCTCACGCTGCAGTTTGTAGCTGAGTTTCTTTTTCACCGGCTTGCTGGTGGCTTCAGGCTGACTGGGTGGCGCTTTCGCCTTTTCCTCTTTTTTCACCACCTGCGGTTCCGCTACCAGGCTGGAGATCGAACCGCCCTGGTGCAACCAGTCATCAAATCCACCCACATACTCACTGATATGACCACCTGGTTCAAACACCAGAGTACTCGATACCACATTATCCAGGAATGTCCGGTCGTGACTGACCAGCAGAATAGTGCCAGTGAAATCCACCAGCAAGGATTCCAGAAGCTCCAGAGTCTCAACATCAAGGTCGTTGGTAGGCTCGTCCATTACCAGCAAATTGGCGGGTTTACTGAACAAACGCGCAAGCAACAATCGGTTTCGCTCCCCACCGGAGAGCGCCTTGACCGGCACACGACAACGACCGGGTGGAAACAGGAAGTCTCCCAGGTAGCCAATCACATGTCGGCTTGAGCCATTAATTGTGATGCTCTCACGACCTTCAGCCACGTTATCAATCACGGTTTTTTCAAGGTCCAGCTGATTACGCAGCTGGTCAAAATAAGCCACCTCAAGCCTGGTCCCCATTTTGACAGACCCCGCTTCCGGCTTGAGATTGCCCAGAAGGATACTGAGCAGCGTTGACTTCCCTGCCCCGTTGGCACCAATCAAGCCAATCTTGTCACCGCGCATCAACCGGAGATTGAAGTCGTTGATGACGGTATGCTGATCAAACGACTGGGCAATATGCTTGGCCTCCAGCACCAGCTTGCCTGACGCTTCGCCCTGCTCCAGTCCAAAGCTGGCATTGCCCTGCACCTCACGGCGCTGACGACGCTCCTCCCGGAGTTTTTTCAGGTCCCGAACCCGCCCTTCGTTACGGGTACGGCGAGCTTTAATCCCCTGGCGAATCCACACCTCTTCCTGCGCCAGTTTTTTATCGAACAGGGCATTTTGCTCAGTCTCTACTTCAAGAGCATGAGCTTTACGCTCCAGGAAGGTTTTATAGTCACACTCCCAGCTGGTGAGCTGCCCGCGATCCAGCTCAATAATGCGGGTCGCCAGCGACTGGAGAAATGATCGGTCGTGGGTAATAAACAGCAAGGCTCCGGAGAAATCTTTCAGCTGTTTCTCAAGCCAGTCAATGGCAATAATATCAAGATGGTTCGTAGGCTCATCCAGCAACAGAAGATCAGGGTCGCCCACCAGCGCCCTGGCCAGTTCCACCCGCCGACGCCAGCCACCGGACAGTTCTTTCATCTGTTTTTCCGCCGGAAGCCCCAGCTTCTGAATAACCGTATCCACCTTCTGGCTGAGGCTCCAGCCATCCACGGACTCCAGCTGCTGCTGGACTTTCTCCAGTGCTTTCATATCCGCGTCAGTGCTGATATTCATGGATAGGGTGTGGTAACGACTGATCAGTTCACCAACCGCCTCAAGGCCTGAGGCGACCACATCATAAACTTTCTTTTCATCCTGGTCAGGAAGGTCCTGATTCAAAACCCCTACCTTCAGACCAGGCTTACGCCAGAGGGTGCCATCATCAGGCAGGATTGTGCCAGACACCAGCTTCATCAAGGTAGATTTGCCTGCGCCATTGCGGCCCAATAAGCAGACTCTCTCACCTTTTCGAATCTGAAACTCGGTATGATCCAGCAGGGGTTGGTCACCATAAGCCAGGCTGACCTTTTCGAATCTAAGTAACGGCATTATCCATCCAGGAGGTGAAGTCCTTTGCCAGCTATCCGCACCTGCAAAGGTTTAACAACCGAAAGTGTTGAAAAAAACAAACTAGAATAACGCCAACCACCGGCAATGGGTAGCATGTATCACTGTTTTTTCAGACAAATCGCGACAATCAAAGCCATCAACTGACAAAGCAATAACGGCACAAAAGCCAGCTGGTAGTCCTCAATGGACAAGGCACCCAGGCCATCATGCCCGAGCCCTTCCAGGATAAACCCGATAATCAGCTGCATAACCGGACCTGCCAGCAGCATGGAACCATTGGTAATCGCCAGCAGGACGCCAATCCGTTCCGGCGGACTGATGCTTTTCACCACAGAGAATGCCAGCATATAGCCAACACTGCTGATCCCTGCCATAAAGCAGATCATGGCCATAAGCATCATGGAACATGGGCAGAAGATCAGCAAACTGAACAACACAGGAGAAGCGATAGCGCAAACCACCATCACTTTACGCATTGACCCAACCAGGCAGGCCAGCCAGCCCAGCAGAGGAGCACCAATAGCGGCACCGACAAAAATCAAAGCAACCATATCAGCCACCGCTTCCTGCTCGCCGGGAAAACGCTCATAGAAGAAAGGGATCCCCCATAAACCAGCAAAACTGGTGATGACGGCAAACAGGCCAAAACCATACAAACAGCACAGGATTAAAGAAGCCCGATCAAATGGCGTCTTTTCGCTGGGGGCAGACTCAGCCCCCCCCCCACACGTCACATCATGCAACCTGGCATCACTGACGGAGACCGGCGGCGTACTTTGCACAAACACGGCAATCAGGGCAGCAAGTACAGCACCAAAAATGGCGGCGGCCTGCATGGCACCCTGCCACCCATAGGCTTCCATAAGATTTGGCAGTATCAGTGGGCCAAGCCCACCGCCGGCCAGACCAAACGCTTCAATAGCCCCCGCAAGGGTTGGAAAATAACGCTCGGGAAACCAGCGACTGGCCAGATTCATGCATACCACAATCACCGGGGAGGTCATCACGCCCATAAACGCCCGGGATGCACTGGCTGACAACAGGGTTTCAGAAACGCTGAACCAGTAACAGCCAATCGCCATAAATACACAGCAAACCACCAGCAATAGCCGGGCATTGCAATGATCTGCCAGGTAGCCTCCCGGAACCTGAAACAGCAGATAAAAGCAGAGGAAACTGCTGGTTAACCAGCCGATATCTGCCACATCAAGATCGAAAGCCGACATCAACTGAGGCACCATCACCGATGGTGCCCCCTGAAGCATGAATTGATACGAACAGAACAATGCTGCTATTGAGCAGATAATAATGCCTCTGAGGCTTATAGAACTTGTCGCCACCGTACTTACTCCCTAACTATCCCTAATACCCTTTCCCTATATAAAATGTCTTCAACATGGGGTCAGAGCAGGGTTAGATTAGATGACAATTAATAAGTTCATTAAAAAATCACCAGAGTAGACAGAAATTTAAAACTATTAACCATAAATGGCTTTAAGAGGCAGACTTAAAGCCCGAAAACAGGGGAAAAATAATATTTTCCACAATCAGAGCAAATGCTCTGGAATTCTGAAAGTAAACGGCTGTTCTTATGCGCAACAATAGTCTCTGAGGCTAAGGGATAATACGCTCAATGACCCTGCCCATTCCGGGAGCAAGAATATCCGCCTCCAGGACCAGAGCCATGCCGGTTTGGAAGGAAGGGCCAATCTTAGGGGTTCCGTCGCATAGTAAACCGGTCAGATAACCGACTATGGGCATATGACTGGCCAATAGTACTACACCGGAATCCGGGAGAGCGGCGAGCACTTTTGCCGGGTTACCATCAGGCTCCAGCTCGTCCAGCGTTGCAACCCTGAGCCCAAACGCCTCTGCCGCGATATGAGCCGTTTGCTGAGCCCGAAGATACGGGCTGGCAAGCACACAATCTACCCGCTGAGCAGCCAATAAAGCAACGGTATCCCTGACTTCACGGACACCCTGCTCAGTAAGCTCCCTTTCCTTATCCGAAGGGGCAGACCATGATGCCTGACCGTGGCGCATAATGATAAGTTTCATGATTTAATCATTATCCGATCCGTTCAGTTCTTTCTCATCATCGCCTGACGCTCTGTCTCCACCAGGGGCAGGCCAGTCTGAGAATGGATAGGGTTTTGTATCAGAGTTGTAGGTCAGGAACCCGGCAATCTGGTAAATGTACTGATTCACTCCGGCACTGAATTTTAACAGACGATCATTGGGTTCACTCATAATAAACCCGTGAACCGCCTGAACAATTGCCATCAGCATCACCAGAAAGGCAGCAAGATAAGCCACGACGCCGAAAACCACCATAAAGACCAGCCTCAACCAACGAGACTCTGATTTAAGGTTATTAACCACTTTCTCATCCATCACGCTTCTCTCCATAGTCTGTTAAGCCCATATTCTCTAAAAAAGGTATTATTCAGCTACTGCGTGGACATAAACTCCACATCGGTTTTCTGCTCCCGCAGCATCATTCCCTTAACCAGCGCACCAATGGCATTGCCCTCAAAAATAATGCTGTACAAACCATCCACCAGCGGCATATAAACTCCCAGCTGATCGGCCTTTTGCTTTACCTGCTTCAGGGTGTTCACCCCTTCCGCCACCTGTCCCAGTTTCGCCTCAGCTTGATCAAGCGAACAGCCTTGTCCCAGGGCATAACCAACCCGGAAATTTCGACTCAGGTCAGACGTGCAGGTAGCCACAAGATCACCCACCCCGGCCAATCCCAGAAATGTCATGGGATTAGCGCCGAGCGTTACCGCAAAGCGACTCATCTCCGCAAGGCTCCGGGTAATCAGCATACTTTGGGTATTCTCACCCATGCCCAGTGCCGATCCCATGCCAGAGACTATGGCATAAATATTCTTTAAAGCACCTGCCAATTCGACACCATAAACATCTGTGTTGGAGTAAACCCTGAAGTAATCACAGTGCAAGACCGACTGTATAATCTGGCAAAGGTCTTCATCGTCACTGGCAATCACCGTGGCTGTCAGAGCCTTGGCAATGATTTCACCGGCCAGATTGGGTCCGCTCAAAACACCGATACGAGGGTTTTCCAGCTCCTCCATCAGAATCTGACTCATCAGATCAAAGGTAACGGGTTCGATACCTTTCGTGGTACTGATTACTATTTTGCCACAAAGCAGTCCATTGGTTTTTTTGACCACCTCCCGGAAAGATTTGCTGGGAATAGCAATAAAAACAATATCAGCATCAACGACCACCGCCGACAGATCCGTGCTTGCGCTAACGGAGGGATGAATCCTGAACTCGGGAAGATACCTGGCATTCACATGGTCATCATTAATACTCCTGACCTGCTCTGCATCTCTCATCCAGAGCTTCACCCTGTGGCCATTGGTGGCGGAGATATCAGCCAGAGCCGTACCAAAACTGCCGCCGCCAAGAACAGCGATTGTATATTCCCCGGCACCGTCATTTTCTGCGGTGCCATGTGGCCTGTCTGTCATATAGTTAATCCCGTTTTACCCGCAAAAACTGCATCAAAATCTCTTTGAGGTCTTCGGTAACAGCTTTATTTAATCACACCAGTAAAAAGCGTTGCACAGAAGATAGCTACCAGGAGGCTGTCCGAGAAACTGAATTTTTTTCGATTCAAGGTAAGCCTCCTCAATATTGTACGATTGTACAATGCTAGAAAACCATTCCTGACTGTATTACCTTTACTTCCCGTGTAGCAATGTAAGCCATACGCCTTCACAGACTCTTTCGCCTTTGCCAGTACTTTGCCAAATTATGCCAGTGATGCAACAGGCCTGACGCTGATCAGCTCTCTGGTAATAAAATGCTATGACACTTATCATTGGCCACTGTTTCAGTGGCTCAGTGTTGTCTTTTTGTTACAAAAAGCTCAACAGCACTATGACAGATAAAAAGCAATGGTATAGTTCATCACCGGAACGATAGTAATGCATTTTGCAAGACTTTCAGGAATAAGCGGGGTCATCGGCCCCTGATGTGAATGCCGTATCGGCAGGGAAGTCCCGATCATCACTGGCCTGATACCATGCAGGTGCTGGACCTTCCAGGAACCAATAAACGAATGAAGCAACCATCGAAATCTGGCCTCAGACAAGAAGCCGTTAGCCAGCAAGAAGCTTTCAGCAAAGAAGATTTGTTACGCTGTTCACAGGGCGAGCTTTTTGGTGCTGGTAATGCTCAGCTACCGGCCCCTGATATGTTGATGCTTGACCGCATCGTTCGCATTTCTGAACAGGGCGGAGCCTATGGCAAAGGCGAGATCATCGCAGAACTGGATATCAATCCAGACCTCTGGTTCTTCTCCTGCCACTTCCCGGGAGACCCTGTTATGCCCGGATGTCTCGGACTTGACGCCATGTGGCAGCTGGTTGGCTTCTACCTGGGCTGGATGGGCAACCCCGGCCGGGGACGCGCCCTTGGCAGTGGCGAGGTAAAATTTACCGGCCAGATTCTGCCCACCAGCAAAAAAGTAACATACCGTATTGATATTAAACGTATCATCGCACGCAAACTGGTTCTGGGCATTGCTGATGGATCAGTCAGTGTTGATGGCCGGGAAATTTACACCGCGGAAGGACTGCGGGTAGGTCTTTTCCAGAACACTGACGCTTTCTGATTCCCCTGTTCCCTCTTGCCCGCAGGACGGGAGGGAGTGCCGGGATCTGACTCTGGTTTTTTCTGACTTAAACAGGCTATTCAGGTTGACATCAATGAAACGTGTTGTAGTTACAGGGATTGGCATCACATCCTGCCTGGGTATCACCCAGGATGAGGTAGCCGAGAGCCTTAAACTTGGGCGCTCCGGTATTCGCTTCAACGAAAGCTATAAGGAGCATGGTTTCCGCAGCCAGGTGTCCGGCACAGTAGACATCGATTTCGAACAATTTATTGACCGCAAAACCCTGCGCTTCATGGGCAACGCCGCTGCCTATGCCTATATAGCCATGAAGCAGGCCATTGACGATGCGGGTTTGACTGAAGATCTGGTTTCCAACCCCCGTACCGGACTGATTGCGGCTTCTGGCGGAGCCTCGTCAGAAAATATTGTCGACTCTGCAGACATCATGAGAGAAAAAGGTGTCAAGCGCGTCGGCCCCTACCGGGTTACCCGCACCATGGGCAGTACCGTCTCGGCCTGCCTTGCCACCCCGTTTAAAATCAAGGGCGTTAATTACTCAATCACCTCTGCCTGTGCCACCAGCGCGCATTGCATTGGCAATGCCATTGAACAGATCCAGCTGGGCAAGCAGGACATCGTCTTTGCCGGTGGTGGTGAAGAAGAGCACTGGACGCAAACCGGGCTGTTCGATGCCATGGGGGCACTGAGCACCAAGTACAATGACACCCCTGAGCAGGCTTCCCGTGCCTATGATGCTGACCGGGATGGCTTCGTTATCGCCGGTGGTGGCGGCATGATTGTGGTGGAAGAGCTGGAGCACGCCAAAGCCCGTGGTGCCAGAATTTACGCTGAAATCACCGGCTATGGTGCCACTTCCGATGGCTATGACATGGTAGCTCCGTCTGGTGAAGGCGCTGCACGCTGTATGCGCATGGCCATGGAAACCATTAACGCCCCTATTGATTACATCAATACTCACGGCACCAGCACCCCGGTTGGTGATGTGGCCGAATTGAAAGCGCTTACTGAGGTATTTGGCGACCAGATGCCAGTGATAAGCTCCACCAAATCACTGTCCGGCCACTCTCTGGGTGCTGCTGGCGTTCAGGAAGCCATTTACTGCCTGCTGATGATGAAGCACAACTTCATCACCGCTTCTGCTAATGTCCAGAACCTGGATGAAGCGGCTAAAAATCTGCCCATCCTGACCGGTGAAGCCCGCGAACAAAAACTGAACCGGATTATGTCCAACAGCTTTGGCTTTGGTGGAACCAACGCCTGCCTGGTATTTGAACGTTACCAGTAATCATTTTTCCTCAGGGTTTTGCAACAGCCTCGGGACCCTGAGGATCTGGTTTCTATCCATGTATAAAGCAGTTAAGCCAATCAATAGTACATGGTTTCAATGAGTTTGACGTGCACAATCTCCGTTCAGCCTGAGCGTCCTTCGGCTCCGCTCAGGATGTACGGACGAAGGGTGCTTGGCACGATCTATCAGAGTCTGGATTTTCCGCCTTTAGGCCCTATGGGTCCTTCGACAGGCTCAGGACGAACGGAGTGCGACGGCACGACAACACGTCAAACTCATTGAAACCATGCACCAGTCACTAGATATCAGCCCTGACGATACGTCCGGGCAGCTTAATCCTGTCATATAGCGACGGCCCGAACGGGTTCCCCCCGCGCTCCAACTCAAGCTCCAGACGGGTCTGGTATTCCTTGCTGCCGAACAACAGATCAACATGATAATTTTTCTGCCACTGCTGCCCGTCAAAAACAAACCGCAGCCAGGCCCATGGCCCAGAGTACTGTTGTTGCGCCAGCACCACTGAATCATTACTCAGAGTCACATTAATCTGTTCTTCTTCAGGACCCGGCCACTGTCGTTTTTGCCAGATCATGGGGCCGTGGCGATAAACAAAACGACCATTGCTGTCCCTGAGGGAAAATTCCGAAGCATGGTTACTCAAGGCAAGCATTCGCAAACGGTAATTAACCTGAAGCGTACCGTCAGGGTTAAACAGCTGCTGTTGCAAACGCTGGGCATGATTCATCTGCTGCAACAGCATCCCTTTAACCGGCAACTGCTGGCCTTTGACGGTTTTTAAATGCCAGACACCCGGTTGCCGCGCCGGTTGCGTCTGCAGAAATGGTTTCAGGATAGCCGCAAAGTCATCCAGCAGCCCACCGGGCTTAAAGAACGCAGTAAAGTCGTTGAGCTGAATATCGTTGCCCGCGTCTGTCACCAACGGAAAACGAGAATACAGATGCTGGCTCCAGAAAGGATAGATCTCCTGTTGCCACCGCCTTTGGCAATAACGGGCAGCACCAGCAATGGCACGGCTCCAGACCTCTCCCGCCAGCTGGTTGAGCCATTGACCGGCCCGGGTATCATCACTGTCGGCCTGATGCCAGAGACTCTGCAGAATATTCTGCTTATTGCCCATCACCGTTGCTGCCAGCTGATACAGGGCAAAATCCGGATCAAAATGCCCGTTAATGTCCTGCAGCTCCTGCAAAAGCTGGTCCAGAACCGGGGTGAGCCGACTTTGCAGGTCCGCTGCATAGCCGGTGTATTCGGCAAAGGCCTGGTTGACAATGGCTGGATTATCCGGGGACACTTTTCCCACTTGCCCGGCTGGCAGCAATCGGGCAGCCTGATTCAGGATACGGTTGGCTTTAATAGCCGCAGGCGGTACTGCTCCGGGCTGCTGACCCAGAACCTTTGCACTGGCGGCTGGTGACTCTTCGGCCAGTGATGTCTCACTGGTGATCATATTGACCAGAGCCTGCAGTGCCGCGCCCCCTCTGGTCAGCAGTTTGGTTTGCTGCTCAATCTGGTCAAGGCTGATGGCCGGTTGCAACCGGATACGATGGATAAGATTATCCCAGGTGCGGATATAATCCTGAAAATAAAACTCCCGAACCCGTCGACTGATCCGCGACAGCTCAATGGCTGATATTTCTGATTCACCTTTCTGAATCCGGTTCAGGCTGATGATTTCCCGTTTCAACATCGGAGAGCTTGCCGAGAGATCCAGACGGCTATAAAGATTCCTGGTATAGAACCTGGGAATCCTGGTATTGCCACTGTCGTCTTCAGCCGTAAACAGAGTGCCGAACTCATTACCAAACAGATCCCGGGTATCCAGTGTACCGCTGAATTGTGGCAACCGGCGAAGATGGTCGTATACCAGCCGCTCCGGAGGCTTGGTTGACAATGCTTCACGGGCCCGCTCTATCAAAGCCTGATCCGGGAGAATACTTGCTGTTATCCTGTCACCCTCAAGGTGCCAGATATCCGTCAGCAGACTATCAAGCTGCCTGCCTGCCTCACCCTCCGGATCGTGCAGCAGCAATTTCCGGATATGACGGTGCAACAGCTCGATATTGCGGACTTTCGGATCAAGCAACATCAGGTAATATTGCAGGTCATCAAACAGTCCTTTGCTGTGCCGGCTCAACGCTTTGTGCAAACGGTCATGGAGATGCCGGGCCAGGGGTGATAACAGATAGTGTCGCAGCTGCTGCTGGTAAAAAACCTGGATATCATTCGCTGTCTCCCAATCCAGAAGTCCTCCATAATACATCCACCGGGAAGACTGCCGGTACATACGGTGCAATAACTGAAGACCATCCAGCAGTTGCAGCACATCACTGACAGGGATGGTATCCCCGGGAGCCTTCGGCTGGTTTGGAGCCTTCAGCTGGTTGAGAGCCTTCAGCTGGTTGAGAGCCTTCGGCTGATTCAAGGACACCATCAGCTGTTCCATGGAGTACCGGTAATCCCTGATGATCATTTTCTGCTGCGCCAGCAGCTGTTCATTGTATTCTATCTGTGACCAGCAGAAGCTCAGCCCGACAGCCAGAATGGCAACAAGAGCCCCTGACACCAGATAGATACGGGCCAGCCAAAACTTTCTGGCCATGGAATCTTCCCTGACATTCCCCATATCATTAAACAGAATTCTATTGAAAAACTGCTGACTGAAATAGCTCTGGTTGCCAGGGATCTGGGGCTGCACAGGCTGGGCCCGGAAACCGTGCAACCGGGCAATCTCCCTAGCCAGCAGGTTGATCGTACTGCCATGCTGACCACAGGAGCTGAACCAGACACCTTTCAGCTGTAGTGTTGAGACACCATAACGGGGCAGAAAAATCTCATCACAGAAAAAATGCAGGCGTTCACCCAGCAGGCTGAACTGCAGAACATAACGGACCTGTGCCTGACGGGCATTACTGTCTTTTTCCGGGTGGAGACAATCAAACAATTTATCAGACAGCTCGGTGTGGCACAGGTCAAAAGCCTCACGAAACTGTTCAGGATGGTAACCTTCCTTCAGGTAAAACCCAAAAGGCAACATCTGCCGTTGACTGCTCATACGACGGATCAGCTCCATAAAACCATTCAGCCGATCCGCCTGGGTCAGCAAAATCCAGACAGGGAGGGTATTGGCAAAACGCTGGTTAATGTACAGTAACCGCCACCGCAACTGCCGGGCCTGTTCCAGAAGGCCATTGGGATCACGCAGAAGCAACTGTTCTGTAGAGAGCGCAGCAAGAATGCCATTAAGGGGCCTTCTCGGACGTTTCTTGCGGACTAGCACCAGCAGGTGATCAAGGAGAAATTCGTCCAGCTGTTCTTTATCACGGGTATAGTACTGCCCTACCAGTTCAACGATAACCGCATGCTCACTCAGCCAGAATACGATACTGGACACCCGGTTTGGGGAAGCCGTGGCCACCTTTTCAAAACCGGCATTAATTAACCAGCTGGATTTACCGGAACCTGCAGTACCAATCATCACCAGCCAGGCCAGGGTGTAGGGCGTTTTGCCATGGCGACTGTTCAGAATTTTCCAGAGCTGGTTCCAGTCATACATTAACTGTTGTTTATATTGCGCCTTATTCTGTTCTGAAACGCCGCTTGCAGAACTGTCATCAGAGCTTGTTTCGAAAGCATGCCCGGTGGTGCCACGAGCTTTCTGGCGACGCAACACTACCCATAGGATCAGACAGCAGGCCAGCACAATAATTAACGACAGCACCCACTGCCAGACAGCGGTAAGCCAGCTTAACCACTCACCGCTGACCAGGGGGGCAAACCAGACCATTGACAGCAATAATACCGACAGCGATGCGACAATAATGATCGGATTAGTCATGACGTCATATAAAAAAGTATCAGGTCTTCTTATCAGGGCCTGCCACTGTGATCCCGGAAGATTCGGAGGGATTGCGTAAAATAGACAGCTGCACAGGTGTTGCCTGCCCCTGCTGCAATTGCAACTCAGACAGCCCGGTATAAGTGTGATTGATATACTGTATACAGAAATGGGTAACCGCCCCCGACAGCATCAGGATTGCGATAACCATTGGCAGATATTGCCGGACTCTGATCACCTTCAGCGGTCGCCAGGGTGCGCTGAGAATGGCCATGGTCTGATGCTCTCGGGGTTTCTGGTGCTCGCGGATTTCCGTGAATATGTTATCAGCAAGCTTTGCCAGCTCATGTTTATCGGTGTGCTGATAACGGCCGCAAAATCCCAGTCGCAGGAGCAGATAAAGCAGTTCAATAAAGTCAATCATTTTGGGGACATTCTGCCGCGCCTGTTCCAGCAGGACAAAAAATACTTCACCGGCATTGCGCTGCTGAAAAAGCTGCGCCACCAGGGCATGATTTTCCCAGCAGCCCGACTGCCCCCAGCCGGTATTCATTATTTCCTCATCAACGGCGGCACAGAGCGCATAACAGGTTTTCTCCATCATTCTGGGGGGGTATCCGGCTTGCAACCCACGGTTATGAAGTTCGTTAACACTTCTGACCAGATACTGGTGCAGCTCAGGCAGATTACTGACTTCCTGCTGCTGTGACAGCGTGCTGAGAATAGCCAGCAGTTCTGCCGACAGGTTGATAAGCGTATTGCTGCTGATATTGAAATTACCGAACAGGCCACTCTCGTCACGAAGCTCAGCACCAGAGCCATCCTGCGGGGCTGCCTGTTGAGTTTCTGCGATAGTTAATCCTCTATCCGCTACTAACTCATTCCCAACAGCCTGAAACCCAATACTGGACGATGTCATACTATTACCTGACTACAAAACAGTTGATAACGGTGTCTTCCGGCATCTGCTCATCCACATGAAGGGCCAGCAGGTCATGGGTTCGCACCATCTCCTGCCACAGTTCATTATCAGTGTCGATCTCGAAATAGACCGTGTTAACCTTTGCCCTCAGCTCAATGGGCGGCCCCGCCATGGCGGTGATGGGTACTGCGGTCAGTGCATTGCGAACCCGTTCAGCAATACGGTTATGACCACAGAGTTTGGCCGAATTGATAAATACCGTGCGGGTAAGGGACTGATTCAGGCTGGAGGCTACAGAAAGAATAAACCGGCCGTCGTTAAACAGGGTTCGGTCATCAATCCTGGTACGCAGTAAACGACGGAGTTGAAACAGCCGGGTATCCCAGACAAGCTCAACCACCTTGTCCTTACTGGCCTGACGCAGATTGAGCAGCAAACTGGACAGCACAGGCGCAAAGCACCCATAAATATCCAGCTCATTAAAATCGGGAAATTCTGGTGCCAGTGTCGTGTTAAAGGTGGCCAGATCCGCAGCCATAATGGCCAACATCCGGTAAAGCTCGCAGGCTGAGATACCTGACTGTTTTTCCACCAGTTTGAGCCAGGCACCATGTCGATTCAGTGCCTGCAGCCAGAGATACTCAATCTGCAGGGTCTGAAAGCTTTTCTGCTGCCCTTCTACCCCGACCTGGGTGGCAATAAATGACGCCCGTTGTCTGACCATGGCGCGAAGGTTCTGGACCTGTTCAAGCAAGTAGCGGGAGGCGCGGTAATCAAGACAGCGGGGAATAAAGGTACTGTCCAGGACCACTTCACCATCGGGATGAAATTCCTGAATATGGGCCATCGCCAGAGTGGAATAGTCATCCCGGGCCTCACCCTCAGCCATAAGGCAGGGATTCAAACGCGACAGTTCCAGCTGCACCGGTTCATTTTTGCGATCAGTACCATCATAAACACTGTGAGCCGAACTGATATATCGAACTGCTCTCGTCTTTTTCTCTTCCGGTGCCGTGTTAACACAACCGGGCTTATTCAGGGGAATGGCCAGATAGACCGTCCTGCCACAATGGCTGCTGTCCAGATCCATGGACAGTGAGACCGTCAGTTGAAAAGGCGTTCCATCGGGAAACAGGCCGCTGGCTTCACGAATAAACAGTTTGCCAGCCCGGAGTTGTTCACTGTCAATACCCAGGGAGGTAAAGCCAGCCTTGCCCGGCGCATAAATATTAAACAACTGCCGGTTATACCATTCCAGGTAGCGCTCCTGTTGCTGGAAATGCTGGGGGCTGAGAAACATCCCCTCAAGCCAGACGGCTCTGTCAACGCTATGATCCATGGGGTAGCCTGCCAACAAGACGAAGATGGTTACCGTTGATCTGTAATACCATCGAATTCTGACTGGCAGGAACAATGGATTCCAGCACCCACCAGATAGCTGACTGATAACTGGCAAACTCGGCAAAAATAGCGATAAACCGTGTTGTCCTGTCCAGCTGCAAGGTCAGCTGGCTGCCGGTATCCGGCCATACCGTGGGCAACCGGTGTTTCTTGACCAGCGTCCCCTGGAGAATGGCCACATCCTGCAGGTAGATATCCAGGAAGTCAGCATTGGCAAATAGTTCGGCACTTTGCAGTTCATACATGCGCAGCTGTAAAGGTGCCGCATCAACCTGCTGACCGCTGTTCATACCGGTGCCGTTATTGCTATCACTGTCTGCCACGATCTCCAGCGATAGCATGGTCTCAGGCTCTGGCCGAACTTCGCTGCCAGAACAGCCAGTTAATACCAGGGCCAGCAGGAGAAGAAATGAGCCTGAAATAGCATACATTGAATCAAGTCCTACCGGTTCACCGCCTCTTTCAGCCGCTGAAGAAACAGCGCCTGATAATGTCTGCCATGCATCAGGCAGCGATAGAAATTCTGATACTGTTGCCAGAAGTCGGCACAGGCTGTTTCTGATGTTTCTTTTGCACTCCCGGAAGCTGGCTCCTGCCGGTAATTCATCGGAGATAACAGCTGCTCGAGGTTATCCGGACAGAAGTCAGCCATCATTAAATCAACCGCCACCAATATGGCATCCAGCACTGCCGGCTGTTGCATAAGTTCCAAGAGTTGCCATGCTTCTGCCTGCGACAGTTCAGGCTGATGCGGTTCGGATGGCTCAGCTCCCGTTAAATTGGGGGGATCCTGTTCAATGGCTTCCGCCTGCGGCACCGGTAGCATTCTGAGATTCCGGTTTATGCTCCACTCACTCTCTTCATCATCACTGGCCAGAACATCAATAAGCGGCACTGGATGACAGCTGATCGGGGCTGTGTCAGCCGTATCAACGACGAAGTCGGAAAACGGTGATTCAATTTGCAGCTCTGGGCCATCAGGTCCGATAGATAGCGAAGATTCCTGTCGTTGTGCCTCGGGTGGTAAAAACGGATCATCAAGATGCTCTGTCCGGGAAGCTTCTTCAACGGACATAGTGTCTTCCGCGGGCAAAGGGCCCTCAAAATCCCAACTCTGAGGGGAAGACTCCAGCCCGTTATTCTCAAGCGCCAGATCCGTTTGCTCAGTGGCCAGGGATGCCATGCCGTCCCTCTGCCAGGGAGAAAAATCACTGGCCATCAGACAGTAATTGCCACAGTAGATCATATCGCCATCGCTCAACAAATAATGCCTGCTCTGCCTGGGCTGTATCGGTGTGGTATTCACCATCAGCTCACCGGATGACATATTTTCCAGGTACCATTGATTATCATCCCGGAAGATACGGATGTGACACTCAGCGATGGATTGCTGGCGATCAGGCAGAATAATCTGACAACGGTGACCCCGGCCAATCAGCACTTCACCATCAATAACATAAGACAGTGAACCAAGGGTCTCCCCTGCGGGGATACTGAGAACCATAAGTTGCATAAGCGATCTGATATGGTCGTTTGACAATCAAGTGTAGTTGCCTTGGTTTATTTCGCACGACGATTAACAGCCATATTTCGGTAGCCATTTGAAAAGAGGTCTGTTTCCCGGGGTGGGAACCGGACAATATCCAGCGCCATCAAGGTGCTCACCCCCCAATCAAAACCGTTGGCCAGCCCAAAATTACCGTTCCCCCATGAGCCGTGGTATCCCCCATACGTACCGCAGGCCGACCATTAATCAATACCGTCAAACTGCCTTTTACTATGCTATCTGGCGGACCTGCACAGATACATGGCTGCCCCAGGGTCGCAGCTGGCAGGCCGCCAATCAGTACCGTTGAGGGCAGTGGCAGAATTGGCCCGCCCACATGGGGAACAGGCACGACTGCAGGCGTCTGCATCGGACAGATATGCATATCCCCGGCCCTTGCTGCTGGCCCCATAATTACCTCCCCTTGCCGCCATCGGCAATATCAATACCCATGGCAATAAACTGCCGGTAACGTTTATTACCTTTCCGGCCATCGGGCA
>NZ_JBLYNS010000072.1:0-26245 GCF_049310205.1 Endozoicomonas sp. ALC013
ATCACCTCCTCTTTGCAATAGTTTTAATGCTCTACCCCAGTCAACCTGACCGGCCGAAAGTACTTTAATCAGTGCCTGCGTTGCTGAACTTTTGCCACTTTCCAGACTTAAGGAGAGAGGTCTTCGCACTTTATCAGAAACAGGTATGTAGGTAAGTTTCAGTGGATAAGGAGATACTCTTTTCATCACTCGAAAAGAGCGTTTACTTAATTTTCCAGTATCTCCCTTGTGTATAGGGTTACTTTTATCAAAATACCAACTCCTATATGATAGATCGTTCACAGAAGATGGAATCATACCATTACCTCGTAGAGAACAAGATCTCTTAACATGAGTTTGCTAACATCCCGTTTTACTATTTTCTTAATGATGATATCTGTGCAGAACCTCTAGGAGGCTGAATTAATATTCTCATTATACGTCGGCTGCATAGTACCAATCTCACACTCTATGGGATTTTATCGGCAGTACGGTTAGACCACTCCAATTCGAAAAGATTCAAAATTTCTTATTTGACCATAATCTTTCCGGTTTTACTTCATCATCATTTTTGAAGACAGTTTTTTCCTGTTTTGGATGGTTAATTGCAGATATACACAACCATCTGGAACTAATTTCATCATGACTTGTCTTCTCTCAACGAAGTAAAACTTTACCAACTCCTGGAACTTCTCATATGCAGCCACTACAGACTATCTCCTCCAGCGCCATGCAGTGTAAAAAATGTGAATCACCGGAAACTACAGCTAAACATTCACTGGATTTTTTAACAAATCAAGAAACATCAAGAATTGATCATGCTATTGTAGAGTTCAAGAAACCAAAATACCTCCATTCATGTAACAATAATATTCTTGAGACCCTACAGAAACTACCGGATGAATTAACCAAAAAGGTAGTGGTAGTTATTGCAACTCACGCAGGCAATGGAATAATCACTTACTTTAAAAAAAGTTATAATCATCATGTTTTTATTATGGGTAAAACAGAAGATGGCTTAAGAATATTTGATCCACAGATTCCTCGCTCTACATCTATAAAATCCAGTCAGTGGGTTAATGAAGTTTACGAAGAAGTACCCATTAAACACACTCTAACTAACAGCAGTACATTAAGATCATTACCTCAATTCAGGTTTGTTGATGGATTAACATACCTTGAGAATTATGAAGAGTCATCTGAATTTGACACTTTAAATCCTGATTATGCAATATCGGAAAATAGCAGCATTCTAAAATCTCAATTATGGAAAAAATCATTTTCGCTCAATTTGTATGAAGTAACCAAACTGTTTACAGGTATTGATTCATACGAAGATGCAGTTTTAAATCATAGAGATAATGAAAGCCCTTTGAAACGTATAGAAGATCAGCATATTGCATATTTGCGAGAGTTTTTTGTAACCAATTAATGTAACTTCAGTGGCACCACGGGTGTCTGCTGGAGTTTATTGCTAGCCAATGACAAGATAGTCTTTGAAAAAGCCGTCAGTCCCTACCAGTACTATGTTTTCTTTAAACGGCTTTGTAGGTCTAAGCTTCGCTAGCACTACAATGCGTCTGGCTAACGAAGTTTAGTAATTTATTTTCAACCTTTAAGGGCAATATAGCTACTGTCAAAAACTCTGTAATTTAGACATTACGTCAAATGGCTTACAATTTCTAAAACACCCGCTATCAACATTTGAACACCAATGACTGTCAAAATCAATCCCATTAATCGCGTAACAATATCAAGCCCACCTTTTCCAATCAGTGCCATTATCCTGGAGCTGAATATAAAGCAAAAGAAAGTGATCAGGCACAAAAGAGCAAAAATGGAAATGGTCATCAAAACTCTGGTTAACTCACCAGATGCAGAATAATTCATAGCTGTTGCAATGGTTCCCGGCCCTGCAAGCAAAGGTACTGCTAAAGGTGAAACTGCAATATTTTCGAGATTACTTTTATGACTGGACTGTAAACTTGAAGCGTTACCATTCAGCATGTGGTAACCAACAAGAAAAACAAGAATACCTCCCGAAATTCTTAACGCTGGAAGTGTAATTCCGAAAACATGAAAAATACCTTTACCTAAAACGGAAAAAAGTAACACTATACCGAAAGTTATTGTGAGAGATTTTGCTGCAATTCTTAATCTCTCACTACTGTCACTGCTTCCTACCAAACCATTAAAGGCTGCTGTGTTTGCTATCGGATTCATAATTGCAAAAAATCCCAAGAAAACAGACACTGCATGTGTATAAAAATCTTTGCCCATCATTTACTCCAGCAATATTTCGGAGAAAAAGAATTGTGCTATTCAATCAGAAACACCATCAGGAATAATATAGACAAATATTGTTATGCTACTGTTGAAATTGTCGGTTATGCAGTGAGTTCACGCTAAATTCATCGGTGCAGTAGGCGTCTGCTGAAATTTTTGGTTAAGAGACTGTCACCCTCTGGTCGCAGTTCAGGACTCACAGAAACTCGTTATCATGTCATTGGTCAGGTTCGCTATGAACTTGCGCTGTTCCTGCCTTCATTAACTAAACCAATGCAATGTGTAATTCTCAGAGTTCGCAGAGAAAAGTTGACTCTAAACTCAAGTTTTAAATCAGTGAATTCAGATCATCAGGTTTTGTGAAAACACTTCTCGAACAAAACTGAAACCTGAAACAAGCTTGTGGAATAAAAGGAGAGAAAATCAAGGAGGTAGAGAAAGGTATATGGCGGTGAGGGAGGGATTCGAACCCTCGGTACGCGATTAACGTACACACACTTTCCAGGCGTGCTCCTTCAGCCACTCGGACACCTCACCATTTGCTCAAAACGCTTATCGCCCCGAACAGGTGGCGTACTTTATATCACCTTTCTCACAAAGGCAAAAAAAATATATACCTACCGACAAAAAAATTACCGAAAGCGATTCAGACCAAACATGTTGCTCCAGCTCTTCACCGGGCATATCAATTAATGGCCCCATGCTGCCATAGCCAGCATTATTCACCAGCATACCCAAATGACCTTGGCTGCCGAGAATATGCTGCACAACCTCATGCACCTGCGACTCACAGGTCACATCCAGTTCCAGCACCTTGATATTCTGCTCTGCCAGCGCCTGAGTGCTTTGCAGGTTGCGGGCGGTTGCCCAGACACGATAGCCTCTTTGCTGAAACTCCAAAGCCAGTTCCCGGACAATGCCACTGGAACATCCGGTAATCAGTACATTTTTATTGTTGGTAGGCATGGTTTTTCTCTTTCAGGCTCTGTCAATAATTTCAGCTTCACGCTAAAGCTTATCTCCAGAGAACGCAAAGCCAGAAGTTTCCTTTGTTTGATATGAGTGGAACCTGTCTGCAGATTCTCTATATATCGAGCCGCCGGGGAAGAACTTGTCCGGATCTGGCGGTAAAGACATTAGTTCTGTTAGCGTATATGAGAATTGTTTTTTAGAGCTAACCTCATAATTGGGAAGCATAAGTGAAATTAAGTACCTATGCCCGGTGGTAAAGGCATTCCACGTATTAGTCTCCCAAAAAAAATCATAACTTGTAAAAAATGCAATATGTTCTGTATGCCCTTTTGTCAACTCTGACTCCAGGCGAGGGAATGCTGGCGCAAAATGAAAATATCGACGTTGTGGTAATGCAAATTCATAAACACACGGGATGTCAACTTTCCCCAAGAATACACCGTAGCCGCTTGTTTTACTGTATTCAGTAATAATATCACTAACTGTATCACCAGCATTACACCAAGAGTAACAATCTAAAATGGTATCATTGAGTATGTACTCAGGTAGCTTATCCACCGGCTCAATATAGTGTTTATCGTCTGGACTTTCTTTATTGCCGGTAAGATAAATTACATTTTTTTCTGAAGCCGTAATTTTTTGAAAATGACTTTTCTCTCTGTCCCCAAGTGGAGCCATTAGAAGCCAGCCTCTTGCTGACTCCAAGGAAGTTAGACCATAGCCACCCCATGATGCTGATTGACTTTGCGCTTTATGAGGAGTGTTAGTTGCTTCCTGTAAACTGTGAAAAACGGATTGCCTGGTGATTGAAGTATTCACTGCTGTCTTCCCCAACATAAATCCATACGTGGAAAGACATTTAAATAGCAAGATAATTCCCTGCCCTAATTTTCAGACCAATTTTTCACAACCGCAGCAGGAGAGCCTTAAGTCCAACAGGCTACCTGCTTAATGACATCTCATGAGCTTCGGAGAAATACGCAATTTAAAAGGCGTCACTATGAGGGGGGATCTTCTGACCGGAACTGCTGTTCATAGTCTGACCAGGAATATTCGGGATGCTCCTGTTCCAGCCTCGCCAGTTCAGCTTCAAGAGATGGTAGCTCCCCTTCAGGCGAAGGCATGTCAATGCCCAGTTCTGAAAGCTTGGACTCCAGCATAGAAAAGTCCGGCGCAGTCGGGAGTTCACCTTCATCCACAACGGTACAGTCTTCAGTGGGAAGATCAGTCTGGTACAGGCTGTCAGTGGCCTGGGCAAATTCCGGACCGGGCCTTGCCTCCAGTGAAGCCAGATCAGCTGAGCCAGGGTTCTGATGATGCACAGCAGACTGTTCTGTATTGTCATGAGTCCGGTCAGCAGCGGCATCGGTTTCAGCCTGTGGATAACGTTTCACTTCGTCTGAGACCGGGTTATCCACAGCGGGCGGGGATACTGGTTCTTCCCCGACGGCTTCTGGTGTTCTCGGCTGTGCAGTGGTGTCGACGGAAGAAGAGGCCTCTGCGGTCTCAGGTGCAGACTCTGGCACAGAGGGCACGGCCTCCTGAGGGGCAGTCATGTCATCAACCGGCGCAACGGCTGGCGGTGCCTCCGCCTCAAGTGCCAATAACTCTTCTGCTTCCAGTGGCTCCAGGTCGGCTGTTTCCAGAGTTTTGGCGGGCAATTCTTTCTTGACTCTAACACCCAGAGCCAGAAACTGATCCGCCTGGGCAATCAGGTTTCCGCGACCGTGCTTCAGTGTGCCCATGGCATCGTCGTAGGTGGTGCGGGCATTTCCCAGCTGGATATCCAGCTTTTCCATCTTCTCAACAAAAACACGAAGTTTGTCGTACACCTGACGGCCTTTGTCAGCCAGCTTACGGGTGCTGGCATTTTGCCGCTCAATGGTCCACAGATTGGCAACGGTGCGGAGGGTGGCCAGCAGGGTAGTGGGTGTGACAACCACGATGCGCTTCTCAAAGGCATCATTAAACAACTTCTGGTCATACTGGAATGCCGAAATAAATGCCGGCTCTACTGGCATGAACATAAAGACAAAATCAGGGGCCTTTATTTCCGGCAGGCTCGGATAGTCTTTCTGGTTCAGGCTGTTGATATGGTTGCGGATGCTCTGGATATGGCGAACCATGGCAGTATCACGGTCAGCATCGGTCTCAGCGTTGACATACGCCATGTAGTCCACCAGCGACACCTTGGAGTCGATAATCAGATGTTTACCTTCAGGCAGGTGAACAATAAAGTCAGGCCGCTTGTTCTGGCCTTCTTCATCCCTGAAGTTGGGTTCCCGCTGGTATTCCTGCCCCTTGATCAGGCCGCTACTGTCAAGAATGGTCTCAACCTGCATTTCACCCCAGTTGCCCTGGAGTTTCTTGTCACCCTTTAGCGCCTTAGCCAGATTCTCGGCATCGTCGGTCATCTTGCGGTTGAGCTGATGCATGGTTTCCAGCTGCTGTTTCAAAGCCGCCCGGCTGGCACTGTCTTCCCGGTGAGCCTGTTCAACCTTGTTACGGAATTCACCCAGCTGCTCCCTGAACGGTGCCAGCAGTGAATGCAGCTGCTCATGGTGCTGATCAGAGAGCACTTTCCCCCTGGCTTCAAAGATTTCGTGGGCCAGGTGTTTGAACTCCTGCTTGAGGGCTTCCTTGTTTTCCTGAAGCTGCATCAGGGCTTTCTGGTTCTGCGCCTGTTGTTCTTCAAGGCGGGTTTCCAGCTCCTTTACCCGCTGCTCAGCCTGGCTCCGGCCAGAGCGCTCAGCAGCCAGTTCTTTTACCCGATCCTGAAGATCCCTGTTTTTTTCTGCTTCACGCTTGCGCTCTGAAATCAGCATGGCCTCCAGCCGCCCGACCTTCACCTGATGCTGATGGGCCAGCTCGTTAAGACGTGACGTCTCCTGATGCAGAAGGGCTTTGCCAGCGTCCAGCTGTTCCTGCATGACCACGCTCTGTTCCGTCAGCTCGTCCTGCAGATCGGCTTTCTGGTCTGTCAGCTGGGCAATCTGCAGATGCTGGGCATCCACCTCCCGTTCCATTTGCAATCGAAGGCTGTGCTGGGTCTGTCGGCAGACGAACCACGCCATTGCAAACGACAGCAGTGAAGCTAGAGCAACTACGACGAGGGCAGTAAGCGTCATGAAACAATCTCTCTGGAATTACACTGAATGACTTTTTGACAGGTTCATCGAGATAAAAGTTCAGGTCAATAGCAAAAAATCTTGCTAAAGACCTGACTTGCAGCATTTATAGCTGAAAAAATGGCTGTAACAGCCGTGGAACCAGACCTTTGAAGCGCAGAGGGCCGTCCGTTGCAATAAGGCAGATACAGCCTTCGTGGGTATCAGCAACCGGCTGATGGGTGATATCCGGGTCAACATCCGCCACATCGCCCACAGAGAAGCGACCCAGTTCATCGCTGTAGGAGCCCTTAAGGACCAGGGTGAGTTCAGAGCCACTGTGGCCGTGGGACGGCATAAAGGTGCCCGGGGAAATTTTCAGCAGTCGCAATTTGCCCTGAGAAGCTGGCAGAACAAACTGCTTCATGCCCGGAGCCATGGTACGCCAGTGGAGATCACTGAACCATTGGCCAATCATTGGGCGCAGAGGAGCCGGAATATCGCCGTCAGGTTGATCGTCTGGTGTTGTCCGGGTCTCAAAATATGCCTCGTCGACCGGTTCGTCCAACATGGCCAGCATCGAATCCCGGGAGCTTTTGGATATGGATTCCAACGGTTCCTGCTCCATCAGCCCAAGGCCGATCAGCTCAGCGTCTGCAACCTTGTCATGACAGTGGTCACAAACCGCCAGATGACAGGCAACGACCATGGACAGTGCGTCCGGCAGGCTGCAGGCACCATAGCTGAGCAGGGTGCTGTCATCGGGGTGGTGATTGCAGTTCATGACCCACCTCCAATGCGAACCCGTAATTTATCAAATGCGAGCCTGAGACCAGACTTGACACTGCCAATGGGCATGTCCATATCTTCGGCGATTTCTCGATGGGATTTTCCTTCGTAATACACTTTATAAACCAATTGAGCCTGTTGCTGAGGCAGGGCACCCAGGGCATCTTTTAATCGCCCTGAATCACATGCCGCCATGCTGGGTGTGTAACCTGCCTCGGGATAACTGTTCAGCGGGGAGAGCATGTCAGGCTTCTCTTTACGAAGCCGATCAATCCATAGATTTCTCGCGATACGAAAAATCCATGTGGACGCTGTTGCTTTTGCCGGATCATAGCTGGAAGTCTTGCGCCATACCGATAACAGGGTTTCCTGAACCAGCTCTTCAGCCAGTTCTTCATTAGCTCCTTTTCTGACCAGAAAGCTTTTCAGCCGCGGGGCGAAGTAGTCATAAATCTGCATAAACAGCTGTTTATCACGACTTTTCGCCAGATCGACAAGAACGTGCCTGAAGTCCTGCTTTTGCGCTACCTGATCAGGTTTGAATTCCATAGAGGTTTCAACAAGCCGAAGATGTGCCATAATTCTTTAAATTTCTTATACATAAGTGGTTGTACGTAAAAAGTGCCAACAAGGATCTTTCACGATGGATACAGCCACTGTCCTGCATAATACCTCTATTAAACGTCCTGCGTAGCATTTCCTCAACAGAAAATAGCGGTTCTCCCTACCTCATCTGAGAGGTAGAGAGAGGTTGATTGGACAGCCAAATTCTCTCAAATCCAGGAGGCTGCCCGAGAAGAATGACAACGGCTCCTGCCCCCATGCATCAGACGTACTATAGCAACTGCGGGAGACGCGGTTTTTTAGCCTCAGGTTTATTACGCTCCACCCAGTCAATCAAACTATTCTGGCTATTTACCTCTGGTAAGTTTGTGACTGTCTTCACCCACAAGATACCCACCTGTTTTACAAATACCTCGTCGGTCAATGCCCGTGAAGAAACGCCATGTATGCTCTCTGTATGAAGGGCCAGCGGATTTATTCCGCTGGTGCCCAAAGACTCTGAATCTGATACGACGTCAGAATCCAGCGCACCACCATCAGGCACCACACTATCAGTGACATCTGGCACCTCAAAATAACGCCGCGCTCCGTCCTGCTGCAACATATTCAGCACGGCTTCCGACTGCCTCCTCAAATCAATCCCGAAGGGGATACCAAAACCGGCTTCTGCGGATGTCGCTTCTTCAGCGCTCGCACCCAGAGCTTTGAGCACTGGTGCGACCAGGGTAAAACCAATATTTTCCAGGTTGCTATGGCTATCCCCTCCTGAACCATGGGCGAAACTGACTGTATTTTGTCTGTCCAGATTTTCATTTAAAGACCAGCGTGCCTCATAAAAGGGATTCCCTTGCTTTAAGCCCTCAGGCATCCGGAGATTTGCCCCCAGAGGGCTGTAGTATCGTGCACGAGGGCTACGCAGGTAAATTTGACGATGGCCCTCAGGCAAGATGCTATCAAGTCTTACCTGAAAGCTGGCACCGTTAAAATCGCTCTGGTCAGGAGCAAAGGCGTACACCTGCACCAGCTTGATCTTTGTCGGGCAGTAATTGCCGCAATTATAAGCTTCCATCATTCTTTCCTGGACATCGAAAGGCAGAGATTCAAAAGGAATATCTGTACTGGTGACAAGGGATTTGATCTTCTCAGATGAAGGCTTGATGCCCACACCGGCGGTAGAGTAACTGTTATGAGATATGATCGTGTTGGTGAAGTTCAACGCATCGGCAAATGACGCCAGGCTATCGCCATTGGCACGAACAGGTCTGGTCATCACAGGCCCTGCATGCAGAAGAGTACCTTGCCTGACCGGAGGATGCGCAACTGGTGGCTGGAGGACGTTTTGGCTGCCCGGCACTGCCTGTGATCCAGCAAATTGGCCTAACAGTGTGGACATATTGGCTGATGCCGCTGCAAACCCCGCATTTGAAACGGTTCCCTTCTTGCCAAATTCATCCATCTCTTTTTTAAACGCAGCGACCCCTTTTTGCAGCAAAACCTCCGGTTGAGGCTCAGCTGGAGTCACCTGCCCCTGGCCCCCACCTGATTCAATGAGACTTAACTGTTTATTCAAATGGCTAAGTCTGGATGACAAACCTGACCGTGAAGGTCTGAGTGTTTCATCAGTGAGCCCGCCAATCATATGTGTTGCTTGTTCCAGATTACTTCTCGCCGTGGTAATAAGTTCATCTTTAGCAGAAGAATTCGGGTTGCTGGTTAAAGCTTGAATTGGTGCTTCTGCAACATCCAGCACTTTACGGATCTTAACTACTTCGGGGTGATCCTGATTACTACTTACAGTCTGAGCGCTGGCAGCAGTGGGTTGACTGCTGCTTGCCCCTCCTCCCTGAAGCTTGTCCAGTCTGCGGAGCAAAGACGAACACATACTTTGCAATCGTTCACGTTCATCACGAAGATCCCTCCCATTCAACTCTTGAATTATTTTTTCACTGATCTGATGCAGATTCGCCTGAACTTCATCCATGTGAGTTTGATTAAGAGGAATTCCATTAACGGCTTCACGATTTTTTTCTTGACCGCTTAACCGGCCTTCAGCCTCGCTAATTAATTTCTCAATGTGCACAATCACCTTCTCAGCATCCCCCCGGGCAGAAGATTGCATTTTTGCAGCGGCTGCCGTTGCAGCGGCTGCCGTTGCAGCGGCTGCCGACGCAGCAGCGGAGTCTTCAAGTTTACTCAACCTCTCCCTCAAATTACTCAGCCTGGCAAAACAATCATCCGTACCCTCTTTCAGAGAGAGTGACTCAACAGCCAGCAATGCTGCTTTGGCCTGTTCAACGTGATGCGACTTAGGACTACTGCTAGCGTCAAATTCCATCACTGTTATGAGATTTTCAGCTTTCTCAAGCTGAGCGATTAAATGATTTTGTTGGACGTTTTTCTGAATTTCAGAAAAACTTTGTTTAAGAATACTGGACTCCTTAATCAATTGATTTCGCTGATCTCCAGAAGGCATCTTTATGACAATTGCATCAAGTGAGTCACATTTGGCAGAAAAAGAACTAACTTCCTCTGGTAATTGTTGATACTGAAAACCCTCAAGATCGCTTTTCAAGCCTGCCAGGATTTCGGTAGCAGTAACCACTGAAGACCACTGGCGGATACTGATATTTAAGTCGCTCAATCGCTCCTTGAGTTCTTCTTTATGGTGCCCGGACTCTGGAGAACTGAGCTTGCTAATCTGATCATCCAACGCTTTAACTTTCCGTTCCAGCGCCTTTATTTCAGTTCTATTGTCTGATTTTGGCTCATTCTGTGCCAACGACTGTTCCAGCCCATCTATCTGGCCATGGAACTCAATGACCCTGGCACCCTCTTGCATGGCTAACTGTTGTTGCTGGAGGCCAGCAAGATTGGCTTTAGCCTGATTGTATTGTTCCTGTAGATTCAACGGCAAGTTAAGACCAAGTCGCGCTATGTTCGTTTGCACCGAACTTAATTGGTACTGGAAAGGTTGACTGTGAAAATCCTGCGTTACTCCCTGCTGTAAAAAAACAATTTGAGTGTTCAACGCCGCTAACTCCTTTTCAGCTTGAACTGCATCGTAGTTCGGTGGCGCTGTGGGTGTCATTGTCGGAGCATTCCCCGAAGGTAACAATGGTTTCCCCTCCATGGTGAACGCCGGATTTTCAGCAGGTGGCAAGCCTGGCTCATTTACCCCTTGACTCTCTTGCCCAAGGCTACCAATAGCAGAGCGAGCGGCATCCAGTTTCTGTTGACATTTGTTCATTTCACCAGCAAAGAACTTCATGTTAACAAAATGGGACTTGTAGATTTTTCCATCCACTCTTACTTCTGTGCCATACAAAAGATCACATAAACCTTTCGCGACCTCCAGATTATCGCCACTTCCCCCCTGATCAATCGCTTTCTCGCTTTCTTCTTTTACTTTTAGGAAAACATTCATTATGATGCTGGTCTTACGATCCGTTAATTGTGCACGGTGATTAGAGTCTACGGGCAACCCATAGGCCTTAAGGTCTTTAATAAGATTATCTTTTTTCCAGAGTGTTTTATGATCCTGTGCAGCCTGAGCACAAGTATCCACTGCGAGCTGCCTGATTCCCCCTTGCGTCATTTCCTTGAAAAAAGTACTTAAAACATACTTATCGACAATTCTGCCATTAAAAACTACAGTTGTCGTATTTGCCCCACCGCCCTCGTTAAGGCCTGGTGTTTTATTGAAACCTGATACCTCTGGAGGCTGTGTCGGAAATGCCGGACTCCGGGTAGGAAATTGTGGTGTACTCATGAGAAATGCTCCTGGTTGAAAGTTTTCTGACGAGTTTGATTCTTCGGTCAAAGAAAAGTTCAATTATTTACTTAGATAGCTTTTTCATTTTAATTTTTTTTCATAGCAGGTCTTTTGATTGAATAGGCAGATGATCTTTTATTACAAACTCACACATTCATTCAATTGAAACCTGAAAGCCAAAAACCACAATTACTTTTAGCTTTACACAATTAAGTTTTGAACCTGGTACGAAAGGCTTTTTTACATCATTCAGGCTGACACCTTTCGTCAATCCCGGGGTTTCCAGTGCCTCTTCACTACGCGCCTCCATCTCATCTGCTGATATCTTCGTTCGGGCATCTTTCGGGCGAATTTCCCGGACAGATTGACGCAGCTCATCCACATTTCCGTTGATTAACCCGGATATTTCATAAACTGCCCTGAATCTCGCGCACGACCACATGGATGTCGGAGTCAGGGCGACGCAGGATGCCAAAACGAGGACTTTGTCGCTCCAGGAGATTTTGTCAGGGAGCGCGGGGAGTACGGTCCACTGAGCATAACTCACATAAAGCGGCAAAGAACAAGCGAGAGCGGGAGCACGTTGATGAAATATCCGTGTTAAGTTATCCGCCATACTCAGAACATCAGTAATGGCCTGGGGCACGATAGCCTTTGGCGGGAAATATGCTTCTTGAGAGTTCTATACCAAGGCTCTTCAGCCCGGCCCAGTCCAAAGTTTTAATCCAATGTGCGTTTTTTGTCATGCTCCACTTGCCTGGTTGCACTCATGCGCCTCTTTTTACAGTGGCTGAAACATTATTGATTGATTTTCCATATAAATGGGTGAACCATTACGACACTCTGTTCGTAAATTTTTTGCATGGTACCTTACTGCTCTGATGAAAGGTTTTTGTAGATAAGAATTACTTATTGGCACTCAAACCTTTTTATAGCGAATAAAATCAACAGGGAGTCTCATTTGTGTCCACAAAAGGAATGAACATAGCTGTCGTCGGTTCCGGTATTAGCGGACTCTCCTGCGCCTGGCTACTTTCCAAACAACATAACGTTACCTTATTTGAAAAGGATGATCGCTTCGGCGGCCACAGCCATACTGTGTCTGTGGGCGATGAGAAGCCCATTCCCGTCGATACTGGCTTTATTGTTTTTAATGAGAAAACCTATCCTAACCTGATCGCTTTTTTCAAACACCTGAAGGTGCCTTTTGTCCCCACGGATATGTCGTTTGCCGTTTCTCTGAACAACGGCTCTACTGAATACGCTGGTACTGATTTTTCCGGACTATTTGCCCAGAAGAGCAACCTGTTCCGTCCGGGCTTCTGGCTAATGCTGGCTGACATCCTGCGTTTTTATCGCAACAGCGAAAAATGGATGGGCAGCCTTGAGCATGAACAAGGCATAGATGCCTCCCTGACCCTTGGCCAGCTATTGCATCGTGAGCGCTTCAGTCAACGGTTTATTCATGATCACCTGATTCCCATGGGCGCTGCTATCTGGTCAACACCGGCGGACAAAATGCTGGACTACCCTGCTTTGGCTTTTCTGCGCTTCTGCTCAAACCATGGTCTCTTGCAACTGTCGGATCGCCCTCAGTGGCAAACCGTGAAAGGAGGCAGTCGGGAGTACGTTCAGCGGATTATTGATGAGCTGGGTACATCGGCGCTCACCAATCGCTGTATCCGCAAAATAAAACGGTTCCCTGACCGGGTTCAATTGACCGATTTCCAGGGTAAAGACTGGCATTTTGACCATGTGGTTATGGCCTGCCATGCTGACACCACGCTCAGCCTGCTTTCTGAGCCAGACGAGTTTGAACAGCATTTGCTGGGCGCTTTTATGTTTCAACGGAACAAGGCTCTGCTGCACAGCGATGAACGACTGATGCCTGACAACAAAAAGGCCTGGGCCAGCTGGAACTATCTGGGTTCCCATACATCAGACCCTGGCAGTGAACAGGGGCCAGCGGTTACCTACTGGATGAATAAGCTGCAGCATCTCGACGGTCCGCCACTGTTTGTCACGCTGAATCCCCAGCAGGAGCCGGCCACCGATCTGATTCATGGTTGCTACCTGTATGACCACCCCGTGTTTGATCGCGCCGCGATCGAAGCCCAGGAGAAAATCTGGAAGCTCCAGGGCAGAAACCGTACCTGGTATTGCGGTGCATGGATGGGCTATGGCTTCCATGAAGATGGACTACAGTCCGGCCTGGCTGTCGCAGAGAGCCTTGGAGGCATTCGCCGCCCCTGGCAGGTCAAAGGGGAAAATGACCGGCTCCATCGTCCGGATCTGTTTGGCCGCAGCTTTTTTGACCCGGGTGTTGACAGCACGCAACTTGAATCCTCTGAGCCTCGGCAGCAGGAATCTTGAGAATGGAGTCTTCCTCAGGTTCTTCTATTTATGTTGGCGAGCTGATGCACCACCGGTTCAAACCGAAGAAGCATCGGTTTTCTTATCAGGTGGCTTCCTGGTTGCTGGATCTGGATACCATTGAGGCGCTGGATCAGCAGCTCTCCCTGTTTTCCCTTAACCGGTTTAATGTTGTGTCTTTTTACCCCCGTGATCATGGTGATGGTTCAGAGACACCGTTGCGGGAACAGATCAACCGGTTGCTTCACGACTATAATATTGAGACACCGGATAACGTCAGCTTACTTTGTTATCCTCGGATGTTTGGCTACACCTTCAACCCTTTGGCGGTGTACTTTTGCTATCGGGATCAACAGCTGACCGCCATCGTCTATGAAGTCAGCAATACCTTTGGCGAAAGGCACTCCTATGTGGCGGCCGTCGAGTCTGGAGAGCAGCCTGAAGAGCAGTCGAACGATCAACGACTGATAGAGCATAGCAGGCAGATTGTTCAACCAACCCTTCAACAACAGGCCGATAAAGCACTGCATGTTTCCCCTTTCTTTCCCATGGACTGCTATTACCATTTCCGGATACAGCCCCCCAAAGAGAAGGTTACTCTCGCCATTAACCTGAACGATGCCAGCGGCAAACTGTTCACTGCCGTGTTCAAAGGGCTGCGCAAAACCATCACCGATCGTTTTATCGTAAAACAAACCATGTTGCTGCCACTGCAAACCGTGAAAGTTATGGCGGCCATCCATTGGGAAGCCTTGCGGCTCTGGCTAAAGGGCATATCGATTTACTCACACACGCCGAGACATTTCTTTTTCAGCCATACCCGTGCAGAAACGCCAAAAGCAAAAGAAAAAAATTTTGCGCCCTACGCCGCGATGAACGGTGAGAAAGCAAAATATTTTTCACAAAACAATACAGCGAACAGGGGGAAGAAACCATGAACTCAACCAGCTCCACGGAGATCACCAGCAAACCCTGGTTCCCTGCGCTGAGAAATGTACTCTCCTGGCTGGAAAAACGATTGGTCAAGGCGGGGGTGAGCAGAATTGAGCTGCGCATTGATGGCAACGAAAGTGTGATGGTGGGGCAGTTCCGGTCAGGTACACCCATCCCCTGTCTGCATATCCATAATCCGGTGGGGTTAATCCAGCAAGGCAGCCAGGGGTTACTGGGCTGGTCAGAGTCGTTTATTAATGGCGACTGGAGCTCTCCGGACCTGAAAGCGCTGACCGACTGGGCCATGGCCAATGAAGACAATCTGCAGGAGGTGATGACTGCCAACTGGTTCAGCAATCTGTTTAACCGGGGGTTGCACAAAATACGCCGTAACAGTCGCTCCGGCAGCCGTCGCAATATTGCCGCGCATTATGACCTGGGCAACGACTTTTACCAGCTATGGCTTGACCCGACCATGACCTATTCAAGCGCCCTCTATTTTGATGAGCATGAGGACCTGGAAACCGCACAGGGCAATAAGTACAACTCCATTATCGACTGGCTTGAGCTTCGTCCGGGGCATTCCGTGCTTGAGATAGGCTGTGGCTGGGGCGGCTTTGCCCGGGCGCTGAATCAGCGGCACCAGGGCGCATACAAAGGGATAACACTGTCGCAGGAACAGCTGGCCTATGCGCAACAGATGTCGGACAACCAGTCCCATCAGTTCAGTCTTACGGATTACCGGGATATCCATGAGCAGTATGATCGTATCGTTTCCATCGAAATGATTGAGGCCGTGGGTGAAGAGCACTGGCCGGTCTATTTTGAAAAACTGTACCGCAGCCTGAAACCCGGAGGTTCCGCCGTTATCCAGGCCATTCTGATTGACGACGCCCGTTTCGAGGAGTATCGCCGCGGTGTTGACTTTATTCAGCGCTACATCTTCCCTGGCGGTATGTTGCCCTGTGACAGGGTGATGCAAGAGCAGGCCAAAAAGGCCGGTTTGGCCATAACCAATACCCTCTCTTTCGGTCTCGACTATGCAAGAACGCTGGATGAATGGAAACGGCTTTTTCTTTCGGCCTGGCCTGCCATTGAACAGCTCGGATTTGATCAGCGCTTTAAACGCCTGTGGCAATTTTACCTGGATTACTGCACGACCGGTTTCCAATTCAGGAGTATTGATGTTTGCCTCTACAAACTCACCAAACCTGTGTCAGGGGAGGCCGCATCATGCGAGTCGCGTTAACAACAATAAAAGATTGGACGTCGGGACGGGCCTGGCTCCTGACCCTACTGTTTATGCTGACGGGGTGCTCAGCCATGAATATTGAAGATTATGCAGCTAGTGAACCAAGTCTGAAAATTGAACACTACTTTGCCGGGGAAACCGTTGCCTGGGGCATGTTTCAGGACCGGTTCGGCAATGTTCAACAGCGGTTCAAGGTGTTGATGACCGGAGACGTCAAAGACGGTGTACTGACTCTGGATGAACGCTTCATCTATTCCGATGGTAACGAGTCAACCCGTATCTGGAAGGTCAACATTATGGGTGACGGACAGTACCTGGGCACCGCCGGAGATATCGTTGGCCAGGCCATTGGCCGCAGTGCCGGCAATGCCTTTAACTTCAAATACCAGATGCGTCTGCCCATCCGTGGCCGGGAGTGGGTGGTGACCTTTGATGACTGGATGTTCCTGCAAGAAGATGGCGTACTACTGAATGTCGCCACCATGAGCAAATGGGGGATCAAGCTGGGCACTTTAACGGTCGCCTTTGAAAAACCCGGGCCAGAAGAAGAACCATAAAGGCAGCAGATATGAACTCTACTCAGGATACAACGCCTTCTAATGCTCCGGTGGTCTGGATCACCGGAGCCAGCCAGGGCATTGGCGAAGCCGTTGCCATTGCCCTGGCCCGGGAAGGAGTGACCGTAGCGGCCAGTGCCCGAAATGAAGAACGGCTGGCAGCACTGGCCAGGCAATCAGATGAACTGCCGGGCAGGATCGTTCCCTATCCGCTGGATGTGACGGATCAAACAGCCGTGAATGAGACGGTCAACAAAATCATTGCCAATCATGGTGCCGTTGGCCAGGCGATTTTAAATGCCGGCACCTATATTGCTTCGCCCGCAGCGGAGTTTACCAGCAATGTGGTGCGCCAACAGATGGAACTGAATCTGATGGGTGTCTGTCACTGCCTTGAGCCACTGATCGCTGCCATGAAAAAACAGGGTAAAGGGGTGATTGCCATTAATGCGTCGCTGGCAGGCTATCGTGGCCTGCCCAAAGCAGCGGGTTATGGTGCCAGCAAGGCGGCGTTAATCAATATGGCGGAATCCCTGAACTCAGAGCTCTGGCAAGAGGGTATTGATATCAAAGTGATCAACCCGGGTTTTGTCAAAACACCATTGACCAGCAAGAACCGGTTCCCCATGCCTTTTCTGATGGAGGTGGATAAAGCGGCGGAGGTCATCGTCAAAGGGATGAAGGGGCGGCAGTTCGAGATTCGCTTCCCGCGCATGTTTGCCGCCATCATGGCGCTTCTGCGTCACCTGCCCTACTCGATGTATTTCTGGTTGGTCCGTAAGACCGGATAAGCGTCAATTCACTCAATCGCTGGACAGCCTGTGGCAAACCCCATAGACTCCGCCGGTGTTGGTTGGGGTGTTCTGCCAGTGATGGCAGAACTGAGATACACCCATTGAACCTGAACCAGATAATGCTGGCGTAGGAAACCGACGGGCCTGAGAGCTGCTAAACCCCTGATGTACTCACCATCGTGCAAGCCAGTTAATCAATGCAGTTTATTGCCCCGACAGGAACTGCAACACCCCGCCCGTTGTTCCCGCCAGTCCTAATGATATGGAGTTTCTCTTGTGGAGCGGCGCGAGCTTATGTCTTCTACACCCATCGCATTGACCATTGCCGGTTCTGACAGTGGCGGTGGTGCCGGCATTCAGGCAGACCTGAAAACCTTCTCAGCCCTTGGTGCCTACGGCTGCAGTGTGATCACTGCGCTGACCGCACAGAACACGGTGGGTGTTCAGGGTATTTTTGATGTCTCACCCGCCTTTGTCCGGGAGCAGCTGGACTCGGTCTTTTCCGACCTGAACATTTCTGCCGCCAAGGTGGGCATGCTGAGCCAGCCTGAAGTGATTGATGCGGTTGCCCGCGCGGTCAGTGATTACCAGCCGAAATACCTGGTGGTTGACCCGGTGATGGTGGCCACCAGCGGTGATGTTCTGCTTCAGGAAGCCGCCATCGATAACCTGCGTCGCAAACTGATTCCCAAAGCAACCCTGATTACCCCCAACCTGCCGGAAGCAGCGGTTCTGCTGAACTGCCCCCGACCTGAGTCACTGGCAGCCATGGTCGCCATGATTGACCCGTTGATGGCCCTGGGAGCCAGTGCAGTCTTGCTCAAAGGCGGCCACCTTACCTCAGACCAGGGCAATAAGAAGGCCGTTGATCTGTTCCATGACGGTAACACCCTGCACCAACTTGAGTCTCCCTGGGTGGCAACCCGTAACACCCACGGGACAGGCTGTACATTGTCGTCTGCTGTCACTGCCTTGCTGGCCAGGGATTACCCTTTGATCGATGCCGTGCGCTCTGCCAAGGAGTACATTGCCGATGCCATTGGCCATGCCGACCATCTGAACATCGGTTCCGGCCATGGCCCGGTCCATCACTTTTACCGAACCTGGTCATAGAGAATACCGCAACGCATGTTTGATGTGATTATCCGCCAGGCCAGCCTGAGATTTGGCAACCACTGTGTTTTTACCGACCTCAACCTGACCCTTAAAGGCGGCCAGTGGACTTGCCTTCTGGGTGGCAGCGGGGTGGGCAAAACCAGTCTGTTGCGTCTGATTGCCGGTCTGCCTGCGGGCGAGACAACGGGGGAAGTGGTCTGTCAGGACGGCTTTTCGGTTCATCACCGAATCGCCTGGATGGCGCAGCAGGACCTGCTGCTGCCCTGGTTTTCGGTACTGGACAATATCACCCTGGGGCAGCGCCTGCGCCGCAATCTGACCGATGTGTTCACCCGTCGTCCGCTCTTGTCAGCCGAGGTTCGGGACCAGGCCATGTCCATTCTGGAAAAGGTAGGCCTGAGCGCAAAAGCCAACGTTCTGCCCCAGCATCTGTCCGGCGGTCAGCGCCAGCGGGTAGCACTGGCCAGGACCCTGATGGAAAACCGGCCACTGGTATTAATGGATGAACCTTTCGGCGCACTGGATGCCATCACCCGGCTCAATTTACAAGACCTGGCCTGTGAGCTGTTACAGAACCGTACGGTGCTGTTAATCACCCACGATCCCCTGGAAGCCCTGCGCCTTGGCCATGAGGTTTATCACCTGAGGGGGCACCCGGCCCGACTGACGGATGCCATTACGCCACCGGGCAAGACACCCCGCTCACTGGATGATAATGACCTGCTGGCCTTACAGGGCAAACTGCTGGATCGTTTACGTCATGAGTCGTTTGATGAACAGGCTGGAGTGCCATAAAGAATGAAAGACTCCGTCAAACCCTTTGTCGTTCTTATTGGCCTGCTGGTGCTCTGGCATACCCTGGTGATGGCCTTTGAGATGCCATCCTACATCCTTCCCGGTCCGTTAGCGGTGGCCAACAGCATGGTAGACAATGCCAGCCTGCTGTGGGAACACACGCTGGTTACCCTCAGTGAAATGCTGCTGGGTCTGTTACTTGGTGTTCTGCTGGGTATTATTCTGGCGCTGGTGCTGGTCTATTTTACCGCATTAAGACCCTGGCTCTTACCGCCATTGTTGATTACCCAGGCCATTCCGGTCTTTGCGCTCGCACCGATATTGATGCTCTGGTTTGGTTACGGCCTGACGTCGAAAGTGGTGATGACCATTCTGGTGATCTTTTTCCCCGTGGCCACCTGTTGTTATGACGGACTGCGCCATACCCATCAGGGCTGGCTGGATATGGCCCAGACCATGGGCGGCAACCGGCTGGCCATTCTGCGTCATATTCGCTGGCCTGCGGCACTGCCAGCCCTGGCTTCCGGGCTGCGGGTAGCCGTTGTGGTGGCACCCATTGGTGCCGTTGTCGGGGAGTGGGTTGGCTCCAGCGCAGGCCTTGGCTACCTGATGCTTCAGGCCAATGCACGACTCTGGACTGACCAGATGTTTGCTGCGCTCACCGTGCTGGCCTTCTGTTCCGTGACCCTTTACTACACCACCGACCGTGTTTTACGCAGACTCATTCCGTGGCAACCGGAGACTTCTCAGGAATAAGAAATGAATAAAATGATGCAACATACTTTTTTATGGGCAATGGCATGGCTGCTGTCCGTCAGCCTGCAGGCCAGCGCCAGCCAGGTATCCAGCACCACACCGCCCAGGGAGCTGAAAGAGCTGACCCTGATGCTGGAATGGTTTGTCAACCCGGATCACGGCCCCATCATCATTGCCCGGCAGAATGGCTACTTTGCAGACCAGGGGCTTACGGTGACTATTCAGGAACCGGCAGACCCCAACCTTCCTCCCAAACTGGTGGCGGCAGAAAAGGTGGACCTTGCCGTTTACTATCAGCCCAGCATGATTCACGGGGTAGCCAACGGCCTTCCCCTTGCCTGGGCCGGAACCCTGGTGGCCACTCCCCTGGACGGCCTGCTGGTTCTGGATGATGGCCCGATCAAATCCCTGAAGGATATGAAAGGTAAAACCATCGGTTTGAATATTGGCGGCATAGAGAATGCCATTCTGGACACGCTGTTTGCACCCTACGGGTTTGGTGCCGGGGATGTAAAACTGGTCAATGTGGGCTGGAACCTCTCCTCTTCCCTGATGAGTGGCCGGGTGGATGCCATCATGGGCGCGTATCGTAACTTTGAACTGAATCAGCTGGCGATTGAAGGGCGTAAGGGCCGTATGTTCTATTACGAGGAAAACAATATCCCGCCTTACGATGAACTGATTTTTATCGCCAACAGCAAGCAGCACGATAAAGACGCTATTCGTCGTTTTCTCAGGGCGATTGAACTGGGCACTCAATATATTGTGAATAACCCGGAAAAATCCTGGGAGATCTTCAGGGATTACAACCCGGAGAAACTGGATAATGAACTGAACCACCGCGCCTGGTTTGACACCATTCCCCGTTTTGATCTGCGACCTGCCGCCAGGGATGCGGGCCGTTATCAGGCATTTGCTGACTATCTGCAAGCGACTGGAGAGCTGAAAACCCCGGTAAACACTAAGGACTACATGCTGGATTTTTAATCCGGAATGGACGTCACCGGCTATCGTCAAGACCTGCTTTTTGCGATAGCCACCTCATTTTTAAATTCCTCCCTGAGCGTGCCGACAGAAAGCGAATGGACTGAAATCTCTATTGTTTAACTCCGGAAAAAGGATATAAGCCCCATGGACAGGTATAAAAAACCAGTACTCAGATTCATTGTCATGGCCGGGCTTGCAACCGCCCTGGCTTCCCCGGTGACGGCTGAAGAAGTCATGGTCCGAGACAATATGCTCTCTGTGAGTGAAAATTATGATTCTGTCGGCATCGATAACGCTGGCTCAATCAACATAAATGGCAATATGAATGTCAACGGCCCTTTTACCAATAGAGCGGGTGGCTCAGTTAATGTCGCTATGGGGCTGAATATTTCCGGAAGTACATTGACCGCCACCAATGAGGGAACACTGACTGCTGGCAGTTACTGGAGTGATGGGCACTTTATCAACAACACAGGGGCGGTCGCATCCCTTGGGGTGATAAACAGCAGTGGTAATGTAACGAATAAAGGTACGTTATCGTTTGAACAGGGATCCGTCGTTGCTGACTTTAATGGCTCCGGAGGAACCACGTATATCACCATAACAAAACTTGATCCTTTTCCAGAAGATCATAATTGGAATAAGCCCCTGCTTAAGGCCACTGGAAGAATCCGACTTGATTCTGACTCAAAGATCGTTCTCAACGTAGCCGAGGGTGCGATGCCCGATAGCGTGAAAAGGGTTGCTATTGCCCTGAGTGGTGAATACCTGAAGTTTAATCACGATTCGACGGGCTCAGAGCTTGATCGTGCGGGCCGCCATCTTATCACTTCTGGCAATGACTTCCTGGTGGTAGAACATGTCGAGATGGATATCTTTGGCATCAGCGCAGACCTCAGAGTGAAAAGGAAAAAATAGGTTAGGGATAAACTCTGTGTTCAAAATCAACACGGTGTTAGCAAATTTAACGGCGGAGCCTGATTGTCCACAAATCCGGTCCGCCTGTTTTTAATAATGGTTTCAGCCGGACTTGCGGTAACGCTGATTGGCTGAGGTATTTTCTATTTCATTACCGGGCATACGGAAAGGGTTATCTCTCTGAACGGCAACAGGAGCCGCACGCTGGCCATGCCTCGCCAGGTCCCTCAGGCTAAATTGACTTTTAAAGCGCGCTAACGGCAATGGGAACGACTCTTCCTTGCGAAGAAATTCAATGGCTGCCAACGCCTCATCCTTAGTCACCTGCAGGCCTTTCCCCACATCCCCCCTCAGATAACATTCCACTTTCAACCGCGCTTCCTCGGCGGCATGGGCGCTGGCTAACTCATCTTTGAAATGCTCTATCGCCAGCATGGACTCATTATTTTGATCTGGCACCCGGTTGAATTCTTGAATAACGTCATCCGGGGTCACTTTTCTGTTGTCGTGTGGAATTTTCTGCAAGCACAGTTTTTGCAGGAAGAGGCCACCCCTGAGCGACGTTTTATCGTTGCCATAGGCTGCAAGCACATCTGAAGAAGTGATTTGTCGTCCCTGTAATGGTTTTTTTTCCCAAAAGGCATCTTCAATACATTTGCCTTCACTCAAGGGGGTGGCTGTATCTCCATGAGGCGGACGGTTTGAGATGCCTTTACCACTGAATGTACCGGTAGAATGGCCAGAAATCCCGCTTGAACCGGCTTCTGGATCAACCCGGCCAGCAGTGTTTGGATGGGAGAAAAATGATGGTGATGCAGTGGGTGATGGTTTCAAAATAAAGCCCAGTCTGGATTATAAACACGACCATTTGACCCCAAAACAATTATTTGGTTCATCCCATTTATGCCCGGGTCGTGAGTTGGCTACCATGGGAGCTGAGCCTGTCTCTACATCACGATTTTTAAAACTCTCCCTGTGTGTGTCGACAGTAAAACGTGAGAGCAGAAATTTCTACTGTTTAAACCGGGATGAAGGAAATAAGACACATGGATAAATATAAAAAGCCGTTTATCAGATTAGTTCTTACGGCCGGGCTTTCAACTGCGTTGGCTTCCCCGGTAATGGCTGAAGAGGTCATGGTTCGGGGCAATATGCTTTCTGTGAGCGAAAATTATGATTCTGCCGGTATCGATAACGCTGGCTCAATCAACATAAACGGTAATATGAATGTCAACGGCCCTTTTACCAATAGAGCGGGTGGCTCCGTTAATGTTGCTATGGGGCTGAATATTTCCGGAAGTATATTTACGGCCATCAATGAGGGAACACTGACCGCTGGCAGTTACTGGAGTGATGGGCACTTTGTCAATAGTATGGGGGCGGTCGCTTCCCTTGGGGTCATCACCAGCAGCGGTAATGTAAGGAATAAAGGTACGTTATCGTTTGAACAGGGATCCGTTGTGGCTGACTTTAATGGCTCCGGAGGAACCACGTATATCACCATAACAAAACTTGATCCTTTTCCAGAAGATCATAATTGGAATAAGCCCCTGCTTAAGGCCACTGGAAAAATCCGACTGGATTCTGATTCAAAAATTGTTATCAACGTATCCGAGGATGTGCTGCCCCGTTCCATGGAGGATGTTGTTATTGCCCTGAGCGGTGAATACCTGGAGTTTGATCACACGTCGGCAGGCGATGTACTTGATCGTGCACGCCGTATTATCACTTCTGGCAATGACTTCATGGTGGTAGAACAGGTCGATGTAAATATTTATGGCATCAGCGCAGACCTCAGAGTGAAAAGGAAAAAATAGGTAAGGGATAAACGCTACCCATGGGGGAGGTATTCCTTTCAAAAACCTTCTTACCAGGATGGAAAACCAGATTTCAATCTGCTTCAACCAGTCGGCCGTCCCTATCCACTACCCAGGTACTGAAATCACGGGCCATGCCTGTATTACCCGAATAGTACGTTTCAGCTTCTGCCTTTAACGCATGGATACTGTTGGCTCCAGCCTCAGCAGAACGCTGATAGCGGCCACTGAAGTGGGTAAGAATCAAATTGGGAACACCGCTGGCCTCTGCTGCTTCAGCAACCATTCGGGCTGAGCTGTGCATCCAGACTGGTCCGGCTTTTTGCAGGGCGGCTTCGGTGAGTGTGGCTTCGTGAACCAATAGATGACTGCCTTGCAGTGCATCAATAAGCAATTCCGGCTTATCGTTATCACCCGCAATAATGGCAACCCGGCTGGCGGGTGGTGGTTGCAGAACCTGTTCAGGGAGTATCGTCCGGCCATCTTCAAGAGTAATGGCCTGCCCTTTTTGCAAACGCCCCCATAGCTCTCCCCTGGGAACGCCCAGTGTCGTCAGTTGCTGAATGTTCAGTTGGGTACTGAGTGTTTTTTCCGCAAAACGATAGGCAAAACTTGGCACACGATGGGAGAGCTGGTGAGCCGTGACAGCAACCCGGGTATCCTGATAGTGAAAAGCCGACTGGTCGCTGCGAATAAACTCAATAGCGAATGGCAGTTCCAGAACATCGGCATAGTGTAATGCCGCCTCCACAAACTGCCGAACGCCGTCAGGCGCGCAGATGGTCAGGGGGGCCTGCCGACCCTGCATGCTGGCAGAGGTAATCAGCCCGGGCAGGCCATACATGTGATCGCCGTGAACATGAGTAATAAAGATGGTTTTAAGATTTTTGAGGGTATAGCGACAGCGAAGCAGCTGATGTTGCGTACCTTCACCGCAGTCCACAAGATACCATTGCCTGGCATCATCGATGGCCAGTGCCAGTGCCGTGACATTTCTTTCGGTGGTGGGCATGCCGGCCGAAGTTCCCAGAAAAGTCAGTTTCATGAACACCTGCTTTAATCACAATGCAACTTGTATTGTACCAGAGGAATACTTCGAACTTATGAAATTTCTTGCCAATTTAGTTGTCTAGTTGATATCGATCACGTTAATTATTGTTTATTTGGGCTTTCTTCATGATTTATCCCGGATATATTTATTTAGCTCCAACACCGACCTTCGTAGGTTATGGCAACGTTGAGTTACCACGGATTGCAGGTGAACCTGCCCGCTTTTGCACACATCATTGCACAGAGGTGGTACCCATGAGGGCAATGGCTGCCAGTGCGGGTGCCCGGATTGAAGGTGATGCTTGCTGTTTTGAGAGAGGTTATCGTTCTGTTCGGCCTGTTTATTCCGAGGGGTATTTTGGCGAGGGCTTCACAGGTCAGCAATATTATGATTTTAGCGAACATGATGAACCATCGTTCAACATAATGGGTAATCAGACGTTCGAACGATATGAAATGCCAATAGTAGAAACTGACTTTCCCGGAAATAACAGTGAGCAAAGAACCCCTCCGACTGCTAACGATATGGACTGCTATAACCCTCCGGAATCTGCAACAGCGGATTCTTGTACCCGGGAGCAGGAGTACTATCAACGTTTAGCGGAGTTAAAAGAATATAAGGGGCTGATTGAGGAATCGAAAAAATTCTTACCTAAAAATGCCCTTGATGAGTATATTCGGGATTTTTTGTCGGGAAACAGGAAAGAGCTGGAACTGTCCAGACTCTTTAGACAACATCCAACGCCACGGCCACTGTGTGGAATATATAGCTCAACATCTGATCACATCATCAGCATGAAGGCTCATCGCATAACGGATAAACAAAAAAAGGAACTCAGGACAATCCTGGAAAGCCAGAAACCCTCTGATTTTGGCATTAAATCCCGTAAATGGACCATGAGGAATGTCACAAACCTGATCAATAAACTATTTCAGTTAGATTTCGAGCAGGGTAGTGCGAAAAACCTTTTGTGCGAAATGAAAATATCGCTTAAGTCAATCAATGACAGTCACAAACTGACTCCGGGGAGATGATGTGGGGACAGTACTTCTCACTCCCTATTGCGGCTGCAGATTTGAGGCGCTGGTGATGATAAGTGGTATCACCGGTGCCGGTAGAGCTGAGTTATACAGCGACCCTATCCGAAATATCGCCTTGCCTGAACAGTTGAAATAAAAAGCAACGAGCGCAACAAGCCCTGCCAGACTTGGCCTGTGCGGGTCTTTTGGTCGCAATAATACAGTCATTTGTCCGTTTCCAGGGTGGTGTATTGTATTTAGGACTGGCATAAAGGCAGCTTGAGCCTTGAATCATAACAACGAATGTTGCGCTCGTTGCGGTTTTAATCAAGAGTAACCGCCCGTGGCATTCATTGAATTGAGTGTCACCCCCTGTCTATATCTGGTCTTTAATTGCAGGCATACTGA
>NZ_JBLYNS010000073.1:0-26130 GCF_049310205.1 Endozoicomonas sp. ALC013
GGACAGCCTCCTGGCAAGTAAGGCATTGGGTCTGAATAATGCCGTGTCGTGTTTAAGTAGCTAACCATATGAAATCACATATTTCTGACTCCTTGTTCAGGCACTCTGCTTCGTTACAACTCCGTTCACATAGCTACGGCTATGCTCCCTCCGTTGTGCCTCGCATAGCACCTGCCCAAGTAGCCAGAAATATGTGATTCCATATGGCCAGCTACTTATGGGAAAAATTTTTCCTTCATTAGTTCTTTTTTCAAAAAATAAGGCAAATCAAAAGAAGATATTGTTCGTTTATCAAACACATCATCCAGACGCCGCTTGCACAAACTTTCCAGACTGAGAGGGGTTTCCCGGGGGTTGTAGCCAAATTTCTGGGTGACTGTGTGGATAACATCCGGTGCCTGGCTTCTTTCTGGACAGGCACCGTAGTAGAGCAGTTCAAAAGCAATTTCCCAGAAGCCTCTTTGGTTGGCCCAGAACAGAGGAGTACCATCTCCAACTCCATGACTATGAACATCCGCCTTATGCTGCAACAACAACAGCACCACCCGGTAATTTCCTGCAAGAGCCGCCCTCGTCAAAGGCGTAGGATAACCAGAGGAATGACTATGAACATTTGCCTTATACTGCAACAATAACTGCACCACCTTGTCATGTCCTGCATAAGCCGCCCGGGTTAAAGGAGTACCATGGGCAGAGGAATGACTATTAGCATCCGCCTTATGCTGCAACAATAATTCCACCACCTGGTCATGTCCTGCATCCGCCGCCTGAGTCAAAGGAGTCCAATCACCAGAGGTATGACTATGGACATCCGCCTTATGTTGCAACAATAACTGCACTACCTTGTAATGTCCTGCCGCTGCCGCCCGCGTCAAAGGGGCACCATTACCCCTGGCACGACTATGAACGTCCGCCTGATGCAGCAACAATAACTGCACGACCTGGTCATGCCCTGCCGACGCCGCCATCGTTAAGGGCGTAACTTCCCCACAGGTATGGCTGTGAACATCGGCACCGGATTGCAGCAACAGTTTAACAAGTTCAATTCGTCCAAATTTAGCAGCTCCGGCCAGCGGGCTGTAGGGAAAGCAGCTACTTGAGGCATTGCAATCAGGATCAGCACCGGCTTGCAACAGAAGTTTCGCTAACTCAATATACCCCCGATCGATTGCCCCTCTCAGTGGTGCATGGATACTTAACCCACTGCCGTTTACATTATCCGCATTATATTTCAACAGCAATTTTACGGTTTCGATATCACCATTCTCAACAGCTATTCTAAGCAGACCATACTCGTTAGCCGCACCTTGCCACTGTGCACCATGTTCCAGCAACAGCTCCACCACCTCGACATGGCTATGATAGACAGCTTCGATCAGGGCACCCGACCTGTAATAGCCGCCGTAAAAGCAGTTAACGTTGGCTCCATGACTCACCAGTAGTCGGGCAATCTCAATATCTCCCTTGCTCGCTGCCCTGCGCAGTGGCGGCCACCATACAGAATCATTACTATCAGCGTCGGCTCCCATAGTCAGCAACAGTCGTACGCTCTCGATATGACCATTCTTGGTAGCCTGGCTCAGAGGCGTCACGCCTTTGCGGGCAAAGCTGTTAATATCCGCCCCATGGGCCAGCAACAGGCTTATCGCCTTGACCTGCCCCATTCTGGCAGCCTGGGTCAGGGGAGTCCGCCAGCCAGTGGTATTGCCGTTAATATCCGCCTGGTAATCAAGCAACAGCTGCATTAGCTCAATGTTACCCCGGGCCGCCGCCGTGGCCAGTGGCGTCATGCCTTTGGCATCCCAGTGGTCAGCATCTGCCCCGGACTTCAGCAGTAACCTCGCAATGTCCACTGACCCATGCATGACGGCCCGGGTTAATGGGGTAAACCCCTCTCTGCCGGGGAATCTGCGTGCTTTACGCTGCTTTTGCAAGCCTTCGTTGCGGCCATCAACCTCGGTGCCATTTTGTAGCAGCCATGCCACCATCTTGATATCCCCGCACTCAACTGCACAATTCAGCGGAACCCTGCTGGTAGCGCCGGTGCAGTGTACGACTGCACCACTGCTGTCGCCGGTTCCTGCAGCCAGGCCGTCCGTCTTGACGGCGGTTTGTACGTTCACAGAGCGATTGTGACCATAGGGGGGTTGTAACCCGGTGCTGCCGAAGGAGCCCGAATTGTCGGGGCCAGGACTACGGGGAATCTGGTTGACATATATGGGTGAAGCAGTGTCGTCTATATTATCCGAAGTTCCTGAGGTTCCAGCAGCACCGGCTTGTAGCAAGGCTGGGTAACCACCGGCATTAAGTGGTTGCATGGTAACTTGTCATCTGTCCTGATAGGTGTCAGGTTGCTTAGAACAATCACCATGGAAATAAGTTCCGGCTTGTTACCCGAAGTCGGGGTGGGGGTTAGCCCTGATGTGTCAGAAAACAGGATTTCATTTAGTCACCTACTTATTTATTATTGGACATCGACCTGCTGATGAAGGACAGACTCATTTGGATTCGGCAACGATTAGCTGAGAAATTTCTGAATCATTTTGCTTTTTAGCCAGATTGATAACTTCACTATCAATTTTGATGTCAGGGTGTAAAAGTAAGCACCTGATACAATCTGGTACGCCTGCAATTACTGCCAGCATCAAAGCCGTATAGCCATCGTTTTTTTGTGCATTGATCGACTTCTCACCCTGTTCAATCAACACCTGAACGCAGTTGACATCCCCGTTTCTTGCTGACGACATTAATGGTGTCCAGCCATGCTCTTCAGGCAGGTCTGATTTAATTCCCGGGTGTTTCAGAAGCACCTTCAGACAGTCCAATCGCCCATTACTTGCTGCGTAGAATATTGCCGTCCGACCTGCATTCGATTGCGCATTCGGGTCGATTTCCTTCTGTGTCAGAAGCTCTTCCAGACACTTCGTTTGCCCTTTTTCTGCAGCATGCATGAGTGCAGTTTTGCCATTATTATCCCTCTCGTCCACCTTAAGTACATTCATTGCCAGAATTGCTTTGAGGCAATCAATCTGGCCATTTTTTACGGCCACCATTGCCAGTGTTAACCCTTTTGTATTACGAACATGGATCAATGCTTTGGCAAAATTCAGCAGTTCAGTCAGTAATGTCAAATTACCACTGCTTGTTGCATTCAGGATCTGTTGAAATTTTTGCCATGGTTGACGCTCTGCTAAATTATTGGCCTCCGCAATCTGCAATGCGGTTTTAAAGTACAAACTTCTTGCATTGATGTCTATATTGGGTTGTTTGAGTAATAACGTGGCACAACGTTCATCCTTTCCTTCTGCCGCCAGCATCAAAGCCGTATGGAATCCCTTCTGTCGTGCATTGATCGACGAAGGATCATGCAGAAGCAACGCCTCCACACAGTCTCCATGACCGTTTTTTGCTGCCAGCATTAATGCCGTCCAGCCACGACTGTCAGTCAGGTTTGCGTCAATTCCCGGTATTTTCAGAAGCGCCAGCAAACAGTCCGTATTACCGTTTGTTGCTGCGTACATTAATGCGGTATAACCGGTCATGCTCCACTCATTCGGTTTGATGTTTTTATGTGTCAAAAGTAATCTCAGGCTGTCCGTATGCCCGTTTTTTGCAGCCAGCATGAGTGCAGTAACACCCCAATTGGCATAACCATTCACATCAATACTTTCGTGCGCCAGCAGTAGTTTCAGTGACTCCTCGTCCCCATTTTTTGCAGCCATGATGAGAGCCGACTCGTATTTATTGCTCCGCTTGTTAACGTCAATTCCTTCCTGTTCCAGAAGTAGTTCCAGGCACTCCGTTTGCCCATTTTCTACAGCAAGCATGAGTGCAGTTTCGCCGTCATTATCTGTCTCGTTCACGTCAATGATTTTTTTCTCCAGAATTGCTTTCAGGCAATAAATATTGCCATGTTTTGCGGCCAGCATTACCAGCGTTGTCCCAAATCCATTACGCAGATGAATCCATGCAGTGTTATCTTTTTTATTGGTTGTATTGCTGCCGCTATCGAATTTCTGGAATAAAAACGAGACGCAGCGTTCATTCCCTCCAATGACCGCCAGCATCAACGCTGTATAGCCTGCCTTGTTTTTTTCATCGATCGACGACGCACCATGGTCAAACAATTTCTCTACGCAGTCCCCATGGCCGTATCTCGCTGCCACCAATAATGGCGTCCAGTGCTTCTTGTTACGCAGGCCTACATTAATTTTTTGCTCTGTCAAAAGTGCTGTCAGGCACTCCAATCGCCCATTTGATGCAGCCAGAATAAGTGCGGTATCGCCATTCTTGTCCTGCAAGTTCACTTTAATTCCTTTCTTTGTCAGAAGTAGTCTCAGGTGCTCTGTTTTTCCATATTTTGCAGCTATCATTAACAGCGTTTGACCATTTGTATTTTTTGAGTTGAAGTCAATAACAGGGTGTTTACAGAGTATTTTAAATTTTTCTGAGTCAGACCGTACCGCTGAAAACAAGAATTTCTTGAATTCAGTTTTAATAAACCTGGTTGAACTCTTGTGTAAACCATGTTTTAGTAAAAAGTCAATGATGCCAGCCTGTTTCAGTTTAAATGCCCGGTGTAATAAGTCGGTGAAGAAAATATTGGCATGCTTTTTAAGAGATCCCACAGGCAGATGCGGTAAAAAGCCGGTTGACCCTGCTGCATCATCGTTCAGGGCATTAATGATTTTTTCTAACATAATCTCCTTTATTTGAGGGTCAGATTTAACCGTTTCGTTCCATTTTTCCGATGCAGTTTTATCAAGGAAAAACTCAAAAAAGTCACTTGGTTTGTTGGCGTTGTTCAAAGCATATTGAAAAAGATTGAAACGTGCTTCATTGGGTAATTTATCAAAATCAACTGTTTTTAAATGACTCAGAGTCAATGTTTGATGGTTATCCCAATCCAGGCTGCAGTTGGCATTCTGTATGAGAGGAGTCTCTGATTCAAAGACCCAAAAATAAAGATTATCCTTCGAGCCAATGTAGGAAGATGGTGCTTCATCTGTATCTGTAACTGTATCTTTACGTTTCTTCGAAAAAAACCGGGAAGAAACTTCGTCATTTTTCTTGCCGATCATAGTGAGTACGTTCGCACTAGGAGTATGATTCAAATAATTATCGATTAACCATACCTGAAATCGCTCCCGACTCTTTGAAAATTCATGGCTCCCATTATCGTAGGTTTTGATGATTGTACCCAGGCTAAGCCCGCTTTTATCACTGGTTTTGAACCTGAGATTTATTGGGGTTATAAAATCCTCTTTAATTCCATCAGTGATTTCATGCTTAAATTCTGAGCTGAGAACAGGACGGGTTAGCCAGTCTTCTTTATTTCGCTTTTTTAAAGAGGATAATAAGTCCTGGTAAAACACATCTGTCAGTTTATTGAGTATTTTGAACTCTGGCATCAGGGATGGCAGGATAAGTTCAAGTCGTCCAATCATATCTGTCAAATCATCGATCTTTACATTGTGACCATAATCTTTAAGGGGGGGCAAATCAAACTGATTACAGAATAAATTGTAAAGTACACTGTGCGTGTGTACTTCTTCCCCTATTAAAAATGCATTCTTATTACCGGCACGCTCTTTTATCAGAAATGATTTGATGCAATAATCCAGTAACCCGTGTCGAATCTGCAATAGCACCTTTTGTGGGTCGCGGGAGTTCTCGATGCTGGTAAATGCACTTTGAATGCGGGCACCATTGCCCCCAAGGCAATTGTCTATCCCTTCGAGAAACTCATAAAATAAAGTGCAAAAACTGTCTCTGTTGAAAGACAATTTATCAGCATCATCAGGATTTTTCGCTTCCAGCTCAAGAAATCGTTCAGTTCGATGAATGATATTATGGAGATAATAACGAGTATCCTTGAATGATATCAGGCTGTCAGGTTTTTTATCGTCATCATTCAGATCATTTGAAATCTTTGTGTGAAAGGTATCAATTTTCTCATCAAATTCATTGCTGATTATACGCTCTGTCAAAGACTTCAGTTTGATAATATCATCCATAAACTGAGTTTTCATTTTGAGGTATATGGTAGGTTCATTCGTTTTAACTTCTTTCAGCTCGCTGAAATCTCCATCAGGGAAGGCAATGTAATCATTTGTTTGCTTATTCAGTTTTTCAGTACTTTCTGAGATTATTAATGGTCTCTGAAATAAAATAGGGTGACGCGGTGATATCATTTGTTATTTCCTGTTGATTATTTAATGTAACATTTCAGTCCTGACAAAGCGTAATTGCATCTTATATCAAATTGACTTTAGAGTTAATAAAGAATAAAAAAACAGCACGAAGTTGATAAAAGGGTGTTGATAAAAAGGGTAATGGTGATCTTCCACTGCGCGGAGCTTAATTATAAGCGATTTTTTCAATGAGTTGTCATTTAATAGAATTATTTCCACGCTCCCAAAGCTGAATGTTATCATCGGAAAATGATCTTATGCCAGCTTTTCAGCTATCTAATTTTCAGCTACCTAAGTAGTTGGCCAGAAAATATGATTTCATTTGGTTAACTGCTTATAACGGATGTCTCACTGTATGTACTCAGATAAAGTCGTTATTGTTACAGGTGCCAGTCAGGGTATTGGCAACGCCATTGCCAGAGCTTACAGGGAGCAGGGGGCAACTGTGGTTGGCTTCGACCTGCACCAACCGGCAACGGGTGATATGGATTTCTACAGCGTTGACCTGGGAAAACCGGAGATGATTGAAGCAGCCTTTGACAACATTGTTCGCCAATATGGCACTGCACATATCCTGATTAATAATGGTGCCATAAGCCAGTTTAATAAGCCGGTGACTGAACTTACTGCTGCCGAGTTTTCCAGGGTGATTGATGTTAATCTGAGCGGCAGCTTTAACTGTGCCAGAGAGTTTATCAGGCACTATAGCGATAAGCAGTACGGTCGTATTATCAATATTGCGTCTACCCGCTGGCACCAGAATGAACCGGGCTGGGAGGCCTATGGCGCATCTAAAGGCGGCCTGGTGTCACTGACCAATACGCTGGCCGTATCACTGGCACAAACGCCAATTACCGTGAATGCCATCAGCCCAGGCTGGATTCAAACTGAAGATTATGATCAGCTGACCGGGCAGGATCACCGCCAGCATCCATCGGGGAGAGTGGGTAAGCCACGGGATATTGTTAATACCTGTCTGTTTCTGACCCATGAAGAGAATGATTTTATCAACGGTGCCAATATCGTGGTTGATGGTGGTATGACAAAGAAAATGATCTATCTGTAATGGCTCCTGGACTCCGGCAAAAGCAGGGGTTCAGTTTGTGCCAAAAGAGCCTGCCAGACAGGCTCCCCTAAACATCAAGACTGACTGTTGATGATTCTGGCAATATCGGCAGCAGGGCGATAGCCCGGAATAACCTGACCGTTTTCCAGCACCATGGCCGGAGTGCCGTTAATGCCCATCTGGACACCCAGGTTGTAGTGGTTATCAATGACAGTACTGCACGCTGCCTTATCACCTTGAATTTCTGCACTGATGGACTTGCCGGTTTTCAGGTCGGTTAATGCCTGTTTACGGTCTGCTGAACACCAGGCATTGGTCATCTTGCCATGCACTGGCGATTGCTGGCCACCCCGGGGGAAGGCAAGATAGCGCAGTTCAATACCCAGCGCATTCAGCTGGTCGACTTCCCGGTGCAGTTTGCGGCAGTAGCCACAGTCGACATCCGTGAAGGCATACACAACACCTTTGGTTTCACCTGTCGGTGCAAAAATCACCATATCTTCTTTGTTCAGGGATTTCAGCAGTCTGGCGTTTTGCTGGCTTTTCACCTCTTCCGTCAGGTTAACCAGCTGGTTACCGCGAACTTCCAACAGATCGCCTTTAATAAAATACTGCCCGTTTTCGCTGCTATAGATCACAAAGCCACCTTTGAGTATCACTTTGTAGATGCCGGGCATCGGGCTTTTGGTGATCGACTCAATGGGAACGGCGGCATCAAGTTTTTTCAGCTGACGTTCAATCAGGGTCTCGGGGCCCTGAACGGCACTGTCCTTGCCGGAAGCCTCTGCATGGACGGCCACAGACCAGCCAGCGCTTGTGGTCATCATGGCCGTTAACAGAAGCGCAGAGAATTTAGACATACTGATTCCTTTATAGATTCACAAGATAAGCCCGGACATCTCAGGGGCTATCGGCAAGCCGTTCCAGCATTGGAGAGAAGCGCTGGTTAAAACAAGATAGTCTAGCGTTATTTCTTCCTGTTGTATCGCCTGGACACGGTTATCGGGTGGAGAGTTCTAAAAAATAGTGAACAAACGGTCAGATTACCCCCTGGGATGATGCTCTCGGTGCAGTTCTGACAGCCTGTGGTTGGCAATATGGGTATAGATCTGGGTGGTGGACAGATCGCTATGGCCAAGCAGCAGCTGGACCACTCGAAGATCTGCACCATGGTTTAGAAGGTGGGTGGCAAAAGCATGTCGAAGGACATGGGGAGAAACGTCGGTGGTGATACCAGCAATCGTATTGTAACGCTTGATCCGATGCCAGAAGGTCTGCCGGGTCATTGGACGTCCCTGACGACCCGGAAACAGGGTTCGGCTGTCATAATGGTTCAGCAGATCACCTCTTGCCTGTCGTATATATTGCTGCAGCCATTCAATGGCATTCTGGCCCATGGGGACCAGCCGTTCCTTCCGGCCTTTACCGATAATGCGGAGCACTCCCTGTCTGAGATTAATATTGTCCATCTTCAGGTTGACCAGTTCTGAGATTCTCAGGCCGCAGGCATAGAGGATCTCAAGCATGGCACGATCACGAAGACCAATGGCGGTATCGGTATCCGGGCTGCTGAGCAGTGACTCTACCTCTTCTTCTGACAATGTTTTGGGCAATGCCTTGCCCTGGCGGGGCATGTCAATATTGGCCGTAATGTCAGTGGTGATCTGTTCAGATTGCAGCAGGTAACGGTAGAAGGCTCTCAGGCTGGAGATTTGCCGGGCAGTTGATCGTGGGTGATAACCCTGCTCATAACGCCAGCCCAGAAACCGGCGAAGGTCCTCCTCGCTGGCTGAGAGTAATAGCTTGCCGACGTTTTGTGTGTGCTTTTGCAGCCACTCAGAGAAGAGCAGCAGGTCCCGTTGGTAAGCTTCACGGGTATTTTTGCTGAGCCCTCGTTCAAGCCAGAGGTGTTGTAAAAATGCCTGTATTTCCATAGAAGCGGGGGTTGGCATGGCAATCAATAGATCCAATATTGCACGATAGTGTAGATAATATCAGTTCTCTTTGCACAGCACCTTAACCAGGAGGCTGCCCGAGCGCAGCTAAGGAGTTGTCTGGAAATAACTTCCCTATTTTCATTGCCTGACTCCGTTCGGACTGAGTGCTGAGCTTGACGAAGTATCGAAGTTCGGTGGCACGACCCTCCGATACTTCGTCAAGCTCAGCACTCAGGGTGAACGGAAATCGGGAACTTATTCAAAGACATAATACCAATACCGTTCGTGCTGAAGCCTGTCGGAGGACCCATAGGGCCTAAGGGCGTACACTCCGGACTCTGATAGATCGTGCCAAGCACCCTTCGACTTCGCTCAGGGTGAACGGAGATTGTACACATAAACTTATTGAAACCATGTACTATCTCCTGCATCGATGCAGTCGTGCGATGTTTTAACGCTTGTCTTATTTTTCCTGTTTTATATTATGATTTTTCTTCCATACTTTTTTGATCCTTCTTCCTTTATATTTATATTCAGCGATGCCTCAAAATCTTCTAACTGCTGGTGATAGACAGACTCAACTGGATTCAGGCTTATGATTAACCATTAGCTGATAACTTTCCGAATCAATTTTATCTTTAGCCAGATCCAGAACTTTACTATCAATTTTGATGTCGGGGTGTGAAAGTAAACACCTGATACAACCTGATTCGCCTGCAAATACTGCCAGCATCAAAGCCGTGTAGCCGTCATTCTTTTGTGCATTGATTGACGACTCACCCTGTTCAATCAACAGCTTAACGCAGTCGACATAACCGTTTCTTGCTGCCGACATTAATGGTATCCAGCCATCCTTGTCAGTCAGGTTTGCTTTAATTCCCGGGTGTTTCAGAAGCGCCTTCAGACAGTTCGTTCGCCCATATCTTGCTGCGTGTGTTAATGCGGTCCAACCGGCATTGCACTGCGCATTCGGATCAATTTTTTCCTGTTTCAGAAGCTCTTCAAGACACTTCGTTTGCCCATTTTCTGCAGCATGCATGAGAGCAGTTTTGCCGATATTATCCCTCTCGTTTACGTTAATGACGTTCGTCGCCAGAATTGCTTTGAGGCAATCAATCTGGCCATTTTTTGCGGCCATCATTGCCAGTGTTAACCCTTGTTTATTACGAACATGGATCAATACTCCGGCAACATTCAGCAGTTCAGTCAGAGATGTCAAATTACCACTGATTACTGCATCCAGGATCTGTTGAAATTGTTGCCATGGTTGACACTGTGCTACATTACAGGACTGCGCATACTGCCATGCGGTTTTACCGTAATTATCTGTTATGTTGATGTCTATATTCGGTTGTTTGAGTAATAACGAGGCACAACGTTCATCCCCTCCATTTGCTGCCAGAATCAAAGCCGTAGCGCCATCTTTTTTTTGTGCATTGAGCGACGAAGGGTCATGTGCAAGCAACGCCTCAACACAGTCCCCATGACCGTTTCTTGCTGCCGACATTAATGGCGTCCAGCCATCAATGTCAGGCAGGTTTGCGTCAATTCCCTGTTTTTCCAAAAGTGCCAACAAACAGTCCGTTTTCCCGTTTCTTGCTGCGTACATTAATGCGGTCCAACCTGTACTGCCCCGCGCGTTCACTTTGATGTCTTTATGTTTCAAAAGTTCTATCAGGCTATCCGTATGCCCGAGTTGTGCAGCCAGCATGAGTGCAGTAGCTCTATGTTTGCCCCGAAAATTCACATCAATTTTTTGGTGTGCCAGAAGCAGTTCCAGGCACTTCGTTCGCCCATGATCTGCAGCCAGAATGAGAGCAGTCTTGAGTTTGTTTTCCTGCTTGTTAACGTCAATTCCTTCCTGTGCCAGAAGTAGTTCCAGGCACTCCGTTTGCCCAAATGCCGCAGCCAGCATGAGTGCAGTTTGGCCGTTATTTTCTACCTCGTCCACGTCAATGATTTTTTTCTCCAGAATTGCTTTCAGGCAATAAATATTGCCATATTTTGCGGCCAGCATTGCCAGCGTTAACCCAAAAATATTACGCAGATGAATCCATGCAGTGTTATCGTTTTTATTGGTTGTATTGATGCCACTATCGGATTTTTGAAATAATAACGAGACACAACGTTCATCCCCTGCAATTACCGCCATCATCAACGCCGTATAGCCTTCCTTGTTTTGTTCGTTGATCGACGACGCATCATGGTCAAGCAATGCCTTTACACAGTCCCCATGACCGCCTCTTGCTGCCGCCATTAGTGGCGTCCAGCTATTCTTGATACGCAGGTCTACATTAATTTTTTGCTGTTTCAGAAGCACCTTCAGACAATCAGTTCGCCCGTATCTTGCAGCGAGCTTTAATGCGGTCCAACCGTCATTGGTCTCCATATTCAGTTTGATACCGTCATGTGTCAGAAGTGCCATCAGACACTGGATTTGCCCATTTTCTGCAGCCAGAGAGAGTGCGGTATTGCCACTCTTGTCTTGCAAATTCACTTTAATACCTTTCTTTGTCAGAAATAGTTTCAGGTGCTCTGTTTTGCCATATTTTGCTGCTATCATTAACAGCGTTTGACCTTGTTCATTTTTTGAGGTGAAGTCAATAACAGGGTGTTTGCAGAGCATTTCAAATTTTTCTGAGTCAAACTGTAATGTTGAAAACACGACTTTCTGGAATTCAGCTTTAATAAACTTGGTTGAACACTTGTGCAAACCATGTTTTAGTAAAAAGTCAACGATACCAGCCTGTTTCAGTTTAAATGCCCGGTGTAATAAGTCGGTGAAGAAATTACTGGTATGCCCTTTAAGAGATCCCGCAGGCAGATGCGGTAAAAATCCGGTTGACCCTGCTGCATCATCGTTCAGGGTATTAATAATTTTTTCTAACATGATCTCCTTTATTTGAGGGTCAGATTTAACCATTTCGTCCCATTTTTCAGATGCGGTTTTATCAAGGAAAAACTCCAAAAAGTCACCTGGTTTATTGGTGTTGTTCAAAGCATATTGAAAAAGATTGAAACGTACTTCATTAGGGAAGTTATTAAAATCAACTGTTTTTAAGTAACTCAGAGTCAGTGTTTGATGGTTATCCCAGTCCAAGCTGCAGTTGCCACCCTGCATAAGAGGAGTCTCTGTTTTAAAGACCCAGAAATAAAGATTATCCTTCGAGCCAATGTAGGAAGGTGGTGCTTTATCTTTATCTTTATCTTTCTTCGAAAAAAACCGGGAAGAAGCTTCGTCATTTTTCTTGCCAACCATAGTGAGTACGTTCGCGGTAGGAGTGTGATTCAAATAATTATCGATTAACCATACCTGAAATCGCTCCCGACTCTCTGAAAATTCATAGCTCCCATCATCGCAGGGTTTGATGATTGTCCATAGATCAAGCCTGTTTTTATTATTGGTTTTGAACCGAAGATTGATTGGGGTTATGAAATCCTCTTTAATCCCATCGGTGACTTCATTCTTAAATTCTGAGAAAGAAACAGGACGGGTTAGCCAGTGTTCTTTATTTCGCTTTTTTAAAGAGGATACTAAGTCCTGGTAAAATACATCTGTCAGTTTATTAAGTATTTCGAACTCCGGCATCAGGGATGGCAGGATAATTTCAAGTCGATCAATCATTCCTGGATTATTATTGAGATTTACATGGTGACCGAAATCTTTAAGGGGTTCCAAACCAAACTGTTCACAGATTAAATTGTAAAGTTCACTGTGCGTGTGTACTTCATTCCCTAATCCAAATTCATCCTTATCACTGGCACGCTCTTTTATCAGAAATAATTTAACGCCATAATCCAGTAACCCGTGACGAATCTGCAACAGCACCTTTTGTGGGTCGCGGGAGTTCTCGATGCTGGTAAATCCACTTTGAAGGCGGGTACCATTGCCCCCAAGACAATTGTCTATCCCTGAAAGAATCTCATGAAACAAAGTGCAAAAACTGTCTCTATTTAAAGACCATTTATCAGCATCATCAGGATTTTTCGCTTCCAGCTCAAGAAACCGCTCAGTTCGATGAATGATTTTATGGAGATAATAACGAGTATCCTTGAATGTTATCAGGCTGTGAGGTTTTTTATCATCATATTTCAGATCATCTGAAATCTTTGTGTAAAAGGTATCAATTTGATTATTATATTCATTGCTGATTAAACGCTGTGTCAAAGTCTTCAGCTTGCCAATGTCAGTCAGAAACTGGGTTTTCATTTTGATGTAGCTGACAGGTTGATCCCTTTTAATTTCTGCCAGTGTTCTAACATCTCCATTAGGGAAAGCAACGTAATCATTTATTTCCTCATCCAGGTTTTGAGTGCTTTCGGACAATAATGGCCTCTGGAATAAAACAGGGTGATATTTTGGTATCATTTATTCTTTACTCTTGATTATTTAATGTAACTATTCAGTCCCAATAAAGAGTGATTGTATCTTATCAAAAAGTTATATGGTTAGCTACTTGCTGGTTATGATGCAAAATCATAACATGTTGGCGTAATCCAGGCGCGCTGATAATGCACCATATCCGAGATTTACGGGTTTTTGAGAATGTACAAATTAAACCCATTTTATATCGATTGATTCAGGGTATTGGTTATGGAAACGTACATTGGAAAAATTAGCAGGCACCATAAAAGGGGGCTGAATGCTATTATCGAAAAATGATTTTATGCCAGCTTTTCACTGTTGTGCCAGGAGAGCCTGCCAGGCGGGCTCCCCCATACATCAAGACTGGCTGTCGATGATTCTGGGAATATCGGCAGCAGGGGTTGGCATGGCAATCAATAGATCCAATATTGTACGATAGTGTAGATAGTATCAGTTCTCTTTGCACAGCACCTTAACCAAGAGGCTGCCCGAGCGCTGCTAAGCGTTGATACCAATACCGTTCGTGCTGAAGCCTGTCGAAGGACCCTTAGGGCCTAAAGACGGAAACTCCGGACTCTGATAGATCGTGCAAAGCACCCTTCGACTTCGCTCAGGGTGAACGGAGATTGTACACGTCAAACTTTTTGAAACCATGTACTATCTCCTGCATCCATGCAGCCGTGCGGCGTTTTAACTCTAGTCTTATTTTTTCTGTTTTATCTTATGCTTTTTTTCTTCCATAGTTTTTCGATCCATCTTCTTTTCTTCCTTTATGTTTATATTCAGCGAAGCCTCAAAATCTTTTAACTCATTTATACCTTTCCCGTAAAATTCTGAAGGTGTACCACCATTGCTGTGTAAATCCTCCCCATTTGATTTTTTGTATTGGTTATAATTTATTCTTGGAGGTATGTATTCCCCCCCAGCGCACATTGCTCCCTGGCTCTTTGGCCAGAACTCATCTTCTATTTTCCCCCGACTTTCCTTCAAGGTGCATCCATGTTTGATTAATTCAATCAGTGTTTCTTTATTGTTTTTGTGCGCTGCAAAATGGACAGGCCTGGCACGTAGATTAGTCTCTATGAATTTTGATGCGCCAAGATCATTTATCAGGTACGAGATAAGTGTATGTTTGCCCAGGTAACATATCAAATGAAGCGCGCAGGTACCATTAACAGATAATGTTTTATTTATGTTGGACATATTTTTCAATAACAATTTACTGATATCATCGTTGGCATGTGTGAAAGAGAAATAAAGCAAAGAATCTGTTGCGTATTTACCACACCTGTCCGAGACGGCTCCAGTATTCAATAATTTTTCAGTAGTGTTAAGATTATTGTTTTTAATACTGGAATAAAGTGCAGTTTGTGCGTATCTAATTGGGCCCAGCTTCAGATTCGCTAATAATGCATCTATAACCTGATCGTTCAAATTTAACTTACATGCAGTAGTAATAGGGGTATTACGTTTGGAATCCGACACATTGACATCAATGCCAGGTTGTTGGCAGAGAAAAAGTATGGCGTCCTGGTTGTTCATGCGAACAGCCAGGCTAAGAGCGGTATCACCATTTCTCATGCGAGCGTTAATATGAATACCGTCCAGCTTACAAAGATATTCTAACACTGCCCACTGATTATTTAAGGCAGCCAGAGGCAAGGGATGAAGTAATACTTCTGGATCATTTGGATCTCTCAGAGAGTCAATCATTAACTTGGGGTGAGTTTGCTTCAGGCGCATGATAGTGTCTAAATCACCTGCCACGCACGCATCATAGTACGTTATATTGAAATCGTCACGGCTAAGTGGTGCCTGCATTATAGTTGGCAGTGCTGATGCCCCGCAGACGTCGTCCGGATCGATATTTTCGGGATTCCTGTTTGTTTCATCACCACTTGTATGTGTGTTGGCAAAGCCAGAATGATCCGAGCCCGGTATAGGCTGTTCAGGTGCTGGTAGCGCACTTGGTGTAGTGTCTGTGGAAGCAACAGCTTCGGTTGTTTTTTCAGGCTTTTCTGTAGGCAGTAATTGTAATTTTTGTACTAATTTCTGGAATATTGTTGTTGGTTTTGTATCTTTTTCATTGTTTTTAATTCCATGTTTCTCCTCATAGTTCATCATCTGTACTTTATCACCTTCATAAATTTCCAAAGGTGTGCCACCCTCATTAAATAATTTTTCTCCGTTTGATTTATTTGCCTTGGTAAAGTCTATTTTTTGTGTATGACGACCATTAATTATTTTCTTTTTCCAGAAGTCTTTTTCTATTTTTCCTTTTCCTACAAACAGGGTGCATCCATGATCGATTAATCTGCGCAATGTTGTTGCGTTATTGTCATGCGCTGCATAATGAACTGCCATGGAATTATATTTATTGGTCAAGGATTTCGAGGCTTTGCGCCTGTCTATCAGGTAAGTAATGATGTCATCTTTACCTGTTAAAGCAGCAAGATGCAGCACACGAGCCCCGGCTTCGGATATTTTTTTATTTATGTCTGTCAAACAACTCAATAACAAAATACTAATCTGATCGGAGGCATTTGTGAAAGAAATGTAAAATATGCTGTCTTTTCCATCACTATGCATGGTGTCAACAGGTGCCGCCCCGTTATATATTAATATTTCAGTAGTTTTCAGATTGTTGTTTTTAACGCTATGGGAAAGTGCAGTTTCACCGTTTTTGTTCGGGCCCAGGTACGGCTTTTTTTCCAATAATGTTTGTAAAATACGATGGTCTGAGTTTTTTTCACAGGCTAAAATAATAGGTGTGCAACCGAGGCTGTTTTCCACATTTACATCAATGTTTTGTTGTTGACAGAGAAAGTGTACGGCTGCCCCCTGGTGATTTCTGATGGCAAAGTGGAGAGCGGTATTTTTATCAGGCCCACAAGCATTTATATCAATATATGGATTTTGGCAAAGAAATCTTAACACTCTCCGCTGATTACGTTCGGCAGCCAGATGCAGGGGATGAACTGATATTGTTGGGTTGTCCGGATGCGTCAGAAAATTATTCATTGACTGGGGATCAGCAGCCTGGAACAGCTGTACAATTCTCTCTACATCATCACTCAGACAGGCATGAAAGTATATATTATTGAATTCATCCGGATTTAATGGCTTGGCAGTTAAGGGTGGCAATGCACATGCCCCTTCAAGGGTGGCCGGGAAGGGATTTTCGTTAATCTCGTTTTCTTCTGGCCGGGGCATGCCAATCATTGTCTCATACAAGGGGAACAGCTCAGCATACGTTGGCAGATTGTAATATGAATCGTCAGACCTGTGGGGGTAGTCTGGTGGTGGATCTGACGGTAGTTGATATTCATCAGCAGTATCATGCCCGGTTTCTTGACCGCAGGGCGGGACAGTCATCGTGCTATCAACAGGATGCGGCAACATGGTTCTTTGCCCGATGCTCATCGCCTGAGGATGGGACGATGGTGAATCTGACAGATCGGTAAAGAGTGAGGTAGAAGATAAACTCTCGTGAATGTGGCGGTTATCGAAGTCACCTGAATTCCCGGGAGCACCATTATTATTAGTGGTTGTGTCTGGAATTTGATTCTGTGGGTTAGTTGAAGTAGCAAAGGAAACTGTATCTGTAACAGTAACCGGATTGCCAACGGAGTAGTACATGGTACATGCCTTATGTCTAATTGGGTATTTCCAAAGCCAGTTTCGGTTTCGTTGTTGGCCTTTGAATTTCCTGATAGCGCATCACTATAGTACTACTGTTGGGATAAGCCATAAGAGAATCTGAAATGCCGTGCAAAAACTGAACGTTAACGAACTTTGTTAATTAATGCCTTTGTTCAGACCGTAAAGCTAATCAATAGTTCAAATGCTGCCTTCTTTGACTGCATTAGTCACTTTATTATGGTTTTCAAATTTGCCAGATCAATTATGGTACAAGATTTCAATGTGATTGATGAGTTCCTTTTATCTTCTATCAATGGCTCCCAAGCTCCGTTCGTCCTGAGCAGAGCCGAAGGGTGCTCAGGGTGAACGGAGATTGTACATATCAAACTCATGATGCACTATGCACACCATTGCTACTTGCATAGCACCTGAGCAATGAGTTTTAGATCACTCAAATATATAAGTTCTAATAGGTACTCATATTTTTCTCAAAATTCTGATAAATGGGTTTATCTTTTTCCCCCCCTCTGGGCTATGCAATTCTGTCTCTAGTTTTACTCCTTTTTCCTTCAGTTTTTCTCCTTCTAAATTCAGTTTATTCAGTTCTTTTTTTAATTTTTTCAGTTGTTTTTTTTCTTTGCTTGCTTCTTTTTCTTCCTGTTTTATTTGTTTTTGTTCATTTCTTTTCTGTTTCTGTTTTTCTTCTATGTATTGCTTATGCTGTTTTTGTCTTTCCTCCATTCTTGCTTTGTCCTTATTTTTTTCTTTATTTATGTCTATATTTAGTGATTTTTCAAAGTTTTCTAACTGAGTTATATCAAACATTCCATAAATCTCTGAAGGTGTACCACCATGGTAGTATAAATGACACGCATTTGGTTTATTGTAACTTTTAAAATCTACAGTTGGAGGCACGTGTCCAGCCAAAAAAGAATAAAATCCATTGTTTTTCTTTCGCCAGAAATCGTCTTCTATTTTTCCAGGACGTTCGTTCAAGGAACATCCTAGTTCGATTAATACATACAGTGCTTGTGAATGATCATGATGTGCCGCATAATGAACAGGCATGGCATGATCTTTATTTTCTAAAAATCTGGATGCTTCACAATCCTTTATCAAGTGCCTAATAAGTGTTTTTTTGCCTAAAAGAGAGGCTAAATGAAGCACGCGAGTATCTTTTTTAGTTACTGCTTGATCTATGTCGGGTAAATAACTCAATAATAATTTACTCATCTCTTCGTTGTCATCCTGGAAAGCGATATAGAACACTGAGTCTTTCCCATCTTCTTCAACCTTGCCAACGTCAGCTCCAGCCTCTAATAACATTTTAGTAACGGTAATGTTACGGTTTCTAACACTGAATCCAAGTGCAGTTTTTTGGTAATTATTCGGCTTCAGACTCGGTTTATGCGCTAATAATGCTTCTATAACCTGATCACTCAAATTTAACTCACAGGCAGAAATAATAGGGGTATTTCTGGTGGCGTAATCTGATAAATTGACGTTAATGAGTGGTTGCTGACAGAGAAAAAGTATAGTCTCCTCCATTTTCTCGCAGACTGCCAGATTAAGAACTGTCTCGCCATTACTCATGCGAGTATTGATATTAATTCCATCCAATGCACAAAGAAATTTTAACGCCACCCACTGCTTATTTGAGGCAGCCAGATGTAAGGGATGAATAAATGCATTTCGATCCTTTGTATCTACCAGAGAGTCTATCATTAAATCGGGACGAACTTGTTTCAGGTATTTTAAAGTGTCTATATCACCTGCCTGGATTGCATTAAGGTACATGTTTTGGAATTCTTTGTCGTCTAATTGCTGCTCCATCATGGCTGGCATTGCTGATGCCCCGGGCACGTCGTCCATGTTGGTAAACCCTGGTGGAAGCCTGCCGTCATTTACATCATTACAGGTCCACTCTTTCTGCATTGCTGAATTTCCGCTTTGGTGCGTGTAAGCAAGGGCAGAGAGATCTGAGTCTGGAGCAGGCTGTTCAGGTGTCAATGGTGTACTTAATGTAACGCCTGTGGCAGCATCAATGTCAGTTGTTTCTTTATTTTTTTCTTCAAGCGTTTTAATTTTTCTTTTCAGATCTTCTGATTTCCCTTGTTGGTCTATTTTTTTCATCTTCAGTTCTTTTTTTTGTTTAATATTTTGCTTTATAATTGACGCTTTTCTTCTATCTGATTCTTTTGCTGCTTTAATTGATTCTTTTGTATGGCCACATTTTTCTTGGTGATCTATCATCTGAACGATATCACCTCTAAAAAATTCTGAAGGTGTGCCACCCTCTCTAAATAAATTATATCCATTATCACCATATTTCTTGAAGTTTATTTGATATCCAGGCAGATAGCTTTTTTTTACCATCTCCCAAAAGTCTCTTTCTATTTTTCCTTTATCTTCATACATGGTGCATCCAAGCTCAATCAATGTGCGAAATGTTGTTGCATTATTTCCAAACGCTGCATAATGGACTGGCATTGATTTACCTTTATTAGTTACAAATCTTGAAGCATTAAGAGTTTTAATCAGATGAATAGCAATTTTAGTTTTTCCTGTTAAAGCAGCCAGATGCAATACACGGGCATTATAGGTGGATATTGGTTGATTTACGTCATCCAGAGAATCCAGTAGCAATATACTGATTTCGTCAGCGGCTTCAGTGAAGGAAATATAAAATATGCTGTTTTTTCCATCGTCATGTTTCTGGTCAACCTGTGCACCAGATTCTAGTAATTTTTTAGTGGTTTCCAGATTGTTGTTTTTAACGCTGAAGGAAAGTGCAGTTTCGATTTGTTTTTCCTCGTCCAGAACCGGTTGAGTATTCAATAAGGCATCTATTATCTGAGCGTCTGCGTTTTTTGAACAGGCTAACATAATAGGGGTGAAGCCGCTTTTATTCTTCCGATTTACATTAATATCATGGCGTTGACAGAGAAATTCTACGACTGCCACGTTATTGTGATCGATAGCTAAGTGGAGAGCAGTATTCTTTTCAGGTGACGGGGCGTTTATATCAATACACGGAAGCTGGCAAAGAAATTCTAACGATGCCATCTGATTTTTTGCGGCAGCTATATGCAGGGGATGATATAAATATTTCCGTGATTCCGGATATTGCAAAGGGTCGATCATGCGCTGGGGATAATCTCGTCTCAGGTGCTCCATAGCATTTAAGTTACCAGTCGCTAAGGCTTCATAGTAGGCGTCATTGAATTCTTCCGGACTTATTGGCTTCTCAGTAACTGGTGGCCATGCACATGCCCCTTCAGGGTAGTCCGGGATGGGATTTTTGTTCATCCCGTTTGCCTCTGATGGGGCAAAATTGTTCGCTGCCTCAAATAATGCATCATGAGGATATAGAGTCTCATAATCGGGTGGTGGAGCTGAAGGAATTAGTGACAATGTTGTTGTGTCTGGGTCTGTATCTGTGCCTGTGTCATAACGGACCCACCTGTCATTACTCGGCATTGCACCAGTATCTTCATGGTTTGTGCCAAAGAGGGCAGTAATATCTGAATTTGATACAGGTGGTTCATTAGTATCATCTATAACAGCAGATTCTCCGGGTAGCCCAGAAGTATTATTTATGGCAACGTCTTCAGGAGTGATTGTGCGTAATTCAAATGATTCTTCGGCAGCAGCTTCTTCGGGCAATTCAGTAGAGTCCTGGCCAACAGCTTCAGGAGTTTCTTCGTGCACTTCAGTAGAACCCTGGTCAACAGCTCCAGGCGTTTCTTCGTGCAATTCAGTAGAATCCTGGTCAACAGCTCCAGGAGTTTCTTCGTGCACTTCAGCAAAATCCTGGTCAGCAGCTTCAGGAGTTTCTTTGTGCAATTCAGTAGAATCCTGGTCAGCAGCTTCAGGAGTTTCTTCGTGCAATTCAGTAGAATCCTGGTCAGCAGCTTCAGGAGTTTCTTCGTGCAATTCAGTAGAACCCTGGTCAACAGCTTCAGGAGTTTCTTCGTGTAATTCAGTAGAATCCTGGTCAACAGTTTCAGGCGTTTCTTCGTGCAATTCAGTAGAACCCTGGTCAACGGCTCCAGGAGTTTCTTCGGGTAATCGAGCAGTATCAATGGCAGCATTCACTTCATCTATGGCTACAACAAGTTCAGCTGGACCACTTGCAGCCGCATCATGCCCGTTTTCTTCACTGGAGGGTGTGTCAGTGATAGTGATATCAACATGGAGCGGCCACATGGTTCTTTGCCCGAGACTCTGTCCAGAGAGCGATGGTGAGTCTGACGGAGGATTGCAAATGGATTTGGTGGCCGAAGACTTCCGGTACACCTCGCGATGATCCAGGTCACCGCGAAGCTCGGGGGTGTCCCCATTGGCTGCGCTGGGAGTTGGATTCTGTGGATTAGTTGCAAGAGCTGAAGAAATTGTATCTGCAACAGTCGTAATCAGTACGCCAAGATAGAACATTTATCAGGTCCTTTTTTTAATTAAGTATTTTCAAAGCCTGTTGAGGTTTCCCTGTTGACCTTTGAACTTCCTGATAATGCATTACTATAGTTCTACTTTTGGTATAAGCCGTAAGAGAACCTGAAATGCCGGGCAGTAACTGAAACTTTAACGAACTTTGATAATTTCACTTTTATTCAGATCGTAAAATTGATCAATAGTTCCAATACTATCGTTCTTTTTTTCAGCAGGACCGGGGATTTGGTACCTGTACTTTTGTTCTAGTACATGGTTTTAATGATTTTGACGTGTACGATCTCCGTTCACCCTGAGCGGAGTCGAAGGGTGCTTGGCACGATCTATCAGAGTCCTGAGTTTCCGCCCTTCGACAGGCTCAGGACGAACGGAGTGCGGAGGCAAGACAACCCGTCAAACTCATTGAAACCATGTACCAGTTGTTTCCCGGGCAAAGCTGGTCATTGCGATTGGTCCGGCTGAGTTGATTGATTCAGTGGTGCAATAAGCTTTTTGCAGTGGGCTTAATGATGTTTTTGTAAATCATGATTTTTTTCGGCTGCGTAAAGGTGTCTTCAGTGGTCTTGTACTGGTTTGCGTGGTGTCTCTGTATGGAGCCAGTACCTCAATGAACTCTCTGGTAAGATGCTTCATTTGGGTCTTGTGATGGTCGTTAAAATTCAATTCATCCGGGATCAGGTATTTTTCGTATTTGTGAGATGAGCGGATAAGGCAAAACGAATTTTTCAGGTATCGTTTTGTGTATCGATGGATGATTGCTTCTGTTTCTGATGCCTGATCTCTTTTATTCATGAGTTCAAGTGAATTTTTTAAGCCAATGCCTATGATTCGTTTACAAAGCGATGTATGAACCAGGTCAATTGAGTTTGGATCCATTAATACCGGCGGAGGGAAACCAAATTTCATAAAAATATATTGCACTAACATGTAATTTGTTCTGCAGGTGCCATCCATCGGTGTATGTAGCTGCTCAAGTCTGGGCCAGTATGTGGCAACTGTTCCAATCAGTTTTGCCAGCAGTTCAGGCTTCTTGATTTTCTTGTGCTGTAGTGATTCCAGTTGTGTATTCAGCGGCGTGATTATTTCTTTCTCAAGAAGGGCGATGAGTTGGTATTTGAACAAAATTTTATCAATCCCGTTTGTTTCTGATATTGGACCATTAGGTCCTAATGCCCTGAAAGAAATGGTGATACCTTTAAGGTCGGTATAATTTGCAATCAGTCTGGTATCAGAAATTATGCTCCCTTTCGGAGAAGTGGCAATGGTTGCACCATGGGTGCCACGGCAAAGCTCATAGCTTTCTTCCAGTCGTTGCTTGTACAGCAGTGCCTGGATAAAGCCTTTTTGGGTATGTTCACTGGAGGGGTAACCCACGTGCCTTTTTCGCACGGTTCCGGGAATATGGCTGTCAAGCATGTTTTGCACGCCTTCGGTCAGTAAGGCGTTGATCTGCATATAGCGTTGTCGGGAAATCAGGGGAGCCTCTGCAGGGTCATGCTGAATCCACTCTAACACCTGGCTAATACAGCGGCACCAGGCTGCTGTGCATCCTGGCTCGTTATCTTCATATTCCTGTGGGGAACGACTGGAAATAATGTCATCCGGATCAGCAAAGAGCAGGAAAAGGTGTTCTTCGGGAAAGCGCAGAAGAAAGTCAGGCCCTTCAGGCAGTGTTGCCATATCCTGAGTTGCCGTTGACGTGAGTGGTGAGTGGGTTGTGGCGGTATTAGTCGAGACGTGCCTGTGACTGATTCTGGTGGAGTTCGAATCGCCAATGCCGCTGGTAACTGTTGTTCTGGTGGAGGGTAGGTCTGACTCCCTGAAGTGGGTGGCACTGCTGCTATCTGCAGTGTTATTGTCACTGAGTGGTGCTGTTCTTACGGCAAAGCTGGAATGGCAGGGTTGGATAATATCCGGCATAAATATGACTGTCTTTATAACTGCTTCTTGGCCTATTAAGACAGCGAAAGACAGGATTTGTTCAGATAAAAAAAAGCGGCTTTCGCCGCTTTTCCCGGATCAGGTGTTTCACCAATCCGCTCTTCTGAGAAACTCGTGTAAAAATCAGTTGCCGGAAAATTAAACTGAATCTTAGTTGAGCTTTTCCTTGATACGAGCAGCTTTACCGCTCAGCTCACGGAGGTAGTACAGCTTAGCCTGACGAACGTCACCACGACGCTTCACAGTCACAGAAGCGATCAGCGGAGAGTAAGTCTGGAAGGTACGCTCAACGCCAACACCGCTGGAGATTTTACGAACGGTGAAAGCAGAGTTCAGGCCACGGTTACGCTTACCGATGACAACACCTTCGAACGCCTGCAGACGCTCACGGTTGCCTTCTTTTACCTTAACCTGTACGACTACAGTGTCACCCTGGCTAAAAGCAGGGATCTCTTTGTTCATTTGTTCAGCTTCAAGCTGCGCAATGATTTTGTTTTTGCTCATTGATAATTGCTCCTGGTTAGTCAATTCTGTCCCGCTCAAGCTGTGTTTCACTCAGATGGCCCATCCGAAACAAGCCGATAGCACAATCTGGTTGGCTTGAGAGTCAAACTCTCAGGCACAGTCGTCGCTCCTGGCTGAGTGTTCAGCAATAAACTCCGACAACAACCTTTCTTCCTCGCTGGTCAGTGACCTGGTTTGCTGAAGGTTCTCCAACAGGTCAGGCCGTCTCAGCCAGGTTCTGCCCAGAGACTGTTTCAGTCGCCAGCGCTCAATCAGTGCATGGTTGCCTGATAACAGTACTTGCGGCACTTCCTGTCCTTCAAAAAGCTCAGGACGGGTATAGTGCGGGCAGTCAAGAAGACCATCAGCAAATGAATCTTCCTGAGCGGAATCCTTATGACCCAGGGTGCCCGGTACAAAGCGTGATACTGCATCAATCAGAGTCATGGCAGCGAGTTCGCCACCACTTAACACGTAATCACCAATAGACCATTCTTCATCGATTTCGGTCTGGATTACCCGCTCGTCAATACCTTCATATCGCCCCGCGACCAGGATCAGTTTCTTGCTCTGGGCAAGCTCCTCTACTCCTTTCTGGTCGAGCATGCGACCCTGGGGAGAGAGGTAAATCACTTTGGCCTCGGTTCCTGCAGCTTTGCGGGCTGCATGGATGGCGTCACGCAGAGGTTGAATTTTCATCAACATGCCGGGACCACCGCCATAAGGTCGGTCATCCACAGTTCGGTGCCGGTCATGGGTAAAGTCCCTGGGATTCCAGATCTGTACCTCAATCAGCCGTTCCTTAACCGCGCGGCCGGTAATACCGTGCCCGGTTATGGCCCGGAACATCTCCGGGAAGAGGCTGACGACACCGAACCACATTCCGATGTCCATGGCGCTCTTGTCTGTGTCCTGATGAGTTTCTGCCAGTGTTTCTCCGGCTGGCTCATCAAGGGGTGAGTGTTGAGTCGTCATGGCCAGTTAAAACTCCGGGTCCCAATCTACCCGGATAAATCCTTTCTCAGGATTGACGTCTAGCACCACTGATCCGGTAAGCCAGGGTACCAGACGCTCTCGACGGTCAATGCTGCCTTTTGTGGGGCGAATGACCAGTACGTCGTTGGCACCTGTCTCCATCAGGTGGCTGACTTTGCCCAGCAGAACATTGTCTCCCTCAGCGTTGCGGGAGAAAACATCCAGCGATTCCAGTTGATGCCAGTAAATTTCGTCATCTTCCGGTTCGGGCAGATCATCGGCGCTGATGGTAATCTGGTAACCGCAGTAACTGCGGGCCAGCTCACGATCGTCACAACCGACGATATGGGCAATCAGACCTTTCCCGTGTGGCCGGGCCTGATCGATTTCAACGGTTTTAACATCACCGCTCTTTTGGCCAGCAGGGTCAAGAATCCAGCGTGGGTAGTTGAGGATGTTTTCCATCGGGCTGGTGTTGGAGTGAATCTTCAGCCAGCCTTTGACCCCGAATACGGAGGAAATATGGCCTAACGCAATGCGCTTCACAGCGCCCTCTACTGCCGTTGTCACTGGGTTGTTAACCTCACGCAGCCTTTTTGGCTTCTTTCAGAAGCTGGGCAACGCGGTCAGATGCAGTAGCACCCTGGCCCAGCCAGAATTCTACACGCTCGTTATCAACACGCAGGCGCTCTTCCTGGCCACGAGCACCAGGGTTGAAGAAACCTACGCGCTCAATGAAACGACCGCCGTTAGCGTTACGGCTGTCAGCCACGGTCAGGTGGTAAAATGGACGCTTTTTAGAGCCGCCACGTGCAAGACGAATGGTTACCATGGAATAGGGTTTCCTATAGTTGTTTCCGGCAACTGGTTTTCTGGGTTTACTGGCCAGACGCACAGGACGTATGACTGTAACCCAGAAGAGTTGAGACAGATTTGAGCGAGGAAAGTTCCTTTTTCATCATCCATCAGCCAATCCATGATCGGATTCAAGCCAATCATAAAGGGCGCATATTGTAGGGAAAACCAGAGGAGGAGGCAATATGCTGTGATAAG
>NZ_JBLYNS010000074.1:0-26072 GCF_049310205.1 Endozoicomonas sp. ALC013
TAAAAGACAATTCCTAAAGGCTTTTATGCCTCCCTCAAGGGCCATGGAGCAACGAGAAGTCAGCAGTGCCTGGTTAATCCTGTGTTACCCGGTTCACCTCTTCAAGGCTGGTAACCCCCTGCAGTGCCTTTAATAGCCCCGATTGGCGAAGGTTGTTAAAGCCTTCTTTCTGGGCCTGTTCCGAGATTTCCAGAGAGTTGCCTTCGGCCATAATGATCTGCTGCATGCCGGGGGTGATCGACACCACCTCATAAATACCCACACGACCTTTATAGCCACCCTTACAGTTGTCACAGCCTTTAGGGCCAAAAATCTCGGCGGAGTCCGCCTGCTCTTCGGTAAAGCCCTCTTCCAGCAGTGTTTCTTTCGGGATGTCAACTTTTACCTTGCACTGACTGCACAGTCTTCGTGCCAGACGCTGGGCAATAATCAGGCTGACCGAGGTTGCGATGTTAAATGATGGCACCCCCATGTTCTGCAAACGGGTCAGGGTCTCTGCCGCACTGTTGGTGTGCAGGGTGGACATCACCATATGGCCGGTCTGGGCCGCCTTGATGGCAATGTTGGCGGTTTCCAGGTCCCTTATCTCACCCACCATGATGATATCCGGATCCTGACGCAGGAAAGCCCGCAACGCCTGGCTGAAGTCCATACCCTGTTTGGGATTGACGTTAACCTGGTTAATACCTTCCAGGTTAATTTCCACCGGGTCCTCCGCGGTGGAAATGTTTCGCTCATTGGTATTGAGAATATTCAAACCGGTATAGAGCGATACCGTTTTTCCCGAACCGGTGGGTCCGGTAACCAGAATCATGCCCTGTGGCTGGTGCAGGGCGGTCATATACATCTCTTTCTGCTCTTCTTCGTAGCCCAGGGCATCAATACCCATTTTGGCGCTGGAAGGATCGAGGATACGAAGTACGATTTTCTCGCCCCAGAGCGTCGGCAGCGTGTTGACCCGAAAGTCGATGGCCTTGCTTTTCGACAGCTTCATTTTTATCCGGCCATCCTGAGGCTTCCTGCGCTCGGAAATATCCATGGCCGACATGATCTTCAGTCGTGAAGCAATCCTGGACCCGAGGCTGACCGGGGGGCGATTGACTTCATGGAGCACGCCGTCGGTTCTGAAACGAACCCGATAGGTTCTTTCATAGGGCTCAAAGTGCAGATCCGATGCACCGCCTTTGATGGCGGACAGCAGCATTTTATTGACGAACTTCACCACCGGCGTGTCATCCTCGCCGCCGCCGTTAGCTCCCAGGGTATCATCGGACCCATCATCCACTGCGCTGACTTCAAGGTCTTCAAGATCGACCAGTCCATCGTCGCCAAGCTCTGACAAAGCGCCACCGGTATCATCCAGAGTGGCATCAATCATTTTCTCCAGAATTTCGGGCTCCGACAGGACCGTGTGAATGGTCAGGCCGGTATTAAAGCGGATTTCATCGAGACCCTGAAGGTTGGACGGATCAGAAACGGCGGCAAACAGGTGTGAGCCCCGCTTGATCAGCGGCAGCACATTGTGCTTTCGCATCAATTTTTCTTCGACGACGTCTTTGACCAGATGCTCTTTGTCAAAGGCCTTGAGATCGATCACTGGCAGGCCAAACTCTTCGGCAGTGGCGAGCGTCAGGGCATTACCGTTGACCAGCTTTTTTTCCAGCAGATATCGGGCGAGCGGTTTGTTGGCCTTGGCAGCAGCGGCTTCAGCGTCGTGAATGTCGGCCTCTTCCATCAATTGATCGGCCAGCAGGCGGGCAGCCAGCCCGGTCAGAGGTTTGTTTGCCATAACCTGTTTCTGTCCCTGGATATTGAATTCATTGTCAGGGCCTGATGATGTTTCGCTGAACTGGCAACGGGGCATCAGCAGGCTCTTTGTAATATATCAGCATAAATGGCGGATGGTTAAGGGTGGTTTTGTGCGGGGGGATTTTATTGGCCCGGGTTTTTGCCGGGAATCGTGGGGATTTTATCGGCTTTGGTATTGGCTGGGTATCGTGGGGCTTTAATGGGGGCACGGTTGATGGGGTTATCAATGACGCCCAAACTCCGTTCGTCCTGAGCGGAGCCGAAGGGCGTAAACACCATACCCTGAATAAAGACTGTGCCAATCACCCTTCTTTCGTGCATCCTGAGCGGAGCCGAAGGGCGCTCAGGGTGAACGGAGATTGTACACATCACACTCATTGAAATGGTGTACTGGAGACTGTGGGAACCAAGTTAGAAGGTATAACCAATCGTTCCGGTAATGGTGCCTTTACGCAGAACGTTGTCGGCATCGCCACCCCAGGTCACTTTGGCCATCATATCGTCGTATTTGGCGGTCAGGCCCATGTTGATCCTTTTCTCGCCTTCTTCAAAGCGACCAGTAAAATGGGAGTTGCCATTAACGTCATGAGTAAAGCGGAAAGTGGACTCAAGGTTGAGTCCTTGCATTGCGACATCGTTCCAGTTGGCACCAACCATTACGTTGTAGCCCCAGCTGTTCCGGTCGAGGCGTTCTTCCTCATTGATTCCTGATTCAGCGCCCTTGCCCAGGATGCGGCCATAATATTCATCATTCAGGCCAGCTACCTGTTCAAACGCCGCTTCAGCAACAACGTACATCAGGTCAGTGCCAAGAACGGCCCCGAATGGTTGGATTATCGATAAAGAAGCATCCCACATCGGTGTCCGTTCGATATTCTGATACCATTGGTCAGCTTTGACGGTTTTTCCCGTAGCTTGAGAAATTTTAACATCACCACCAGCAGCAAAGTCTCCGATACCAAGAACACCGCTACCAAGAATGTCATCTGGGTGATCAACCCAGATTGGTGCATTCTCTCTATAGGTGATTTCACCGGCAATTTGTGTGTAGCCCCAGACTTTAGTATTAAAGCTGGCTCCCCAGAGTTTAATGTCTTCTGGGTAAATTACTCGGGCGTCAACACCATTTTGTAGCATATACATCGCTGCCAAACCCCGCTGTAACATCTGTCGAGTGGTATTGGTTGGATCAGCGCTGATACCATCAAGGAGGCTCTCAACTGTTGCGTTAGGAGATACACCTGCTGAAGCGAGACCAGAAATACCTAAGCCGCCGAGTGCAGACGCTTGAGTAACTTTTGTTTCAAAAAATGGAGTGCTTGAGTGGTAATTAGCGTAGTAAATTGCAAATTCAGTGTCTGGTAGTGACTCAGGGGTAAATGTGAACTTCATGCCCCACTGTCCAGAGTCGCTTGCATCGACTACACCACCGACATTAGCAACTTTTCCGTAGTCACCAAATGTATCAATATTTGCGCCATTTTCACCCAGAGCAGCAGCTAACAGAGCGTCGTAACCAGCGTCTCCAATAGTGTTCAGTCCGAATCTCGACAGTTCATAGTAGGCAAAGTCAGAGCCCGGAACAAAGAGATCTGTGCCGGAGTCGTAGGTACCACGTCCTGGCATAATTGAACCTTCCCAGTCATATTGGGCAAAGGCTGACAGTTTCATTTCATCATTGAACTGGAGATCGGCCATCAGCATGCCCTGGGCAATGTTCAGATCACCATCAGAGCCGGGAAGGGAAGAGAGCGCAACATCATAGGCGTTCAGATCTCTCAAACCACCGGCGTAGAAAATGGATTCGCCCCAGTTGTGGGTCTGATCACCCAGTTTAAGACTGAGTTTCTGACCACCTTCAAATGTCCAGTCACCGTATAAATAAGCGCTTTGTAACTTGGCCCCCCGGCCTTGATTATCTTTTACTTCATCGGACCAGCCGTTAAATGTTCCAGCTTCATCGTCAAAGCCTTTTGCGACATCCTTAGCGTTATTGGAATCCCACTTGTTGCTGCCATTCATCAGTACATGGTCGTAAAAAGCCGTAGCACGACCATAGAAACCGTAGTTATCTTTTTTCAGGTCCAGCTCAGAAGTCAGCTTGAGAGCCTTGCTAACAAAGCCTTTATCAAAAGAACGATCGCCGTCGTTTTCGTTTTGCTCAGCACTATCCGGCGTTTCATAACCTTCCAGATCATACTTGGCCCCCAAAGTAATCGTAGTATTGAGAGTCCCCTGCACTTCACCATCCATTGCCTCAAACTCATAAGCTTGGGCAGGAGCAGCGAAAAGCAGTGTACCGGATAAGACAAAACCAGCGGTTGCAGGTGCGAGCTGCAGTCGTTTTTGTGGTGTCAACATGAGATGGTGTGTCCTTGCCGTTTATTATTAGAGTTATTTTTTCCACCAATGGAGCATTCTAACGACGCTGTAGCGCTGGTAACCCGGATTCCTTTACAGCCGGAACACCTGATAATAGTCCCCACTATCACCGGCTACCTGACCATATTTTGCACCGCAGTTGGCTATATATACGACGATGTTTATAAAGTGCTCTTGGTATTATTTTTATTGTTCTGTGTTTCGGCCTGTCTATTTGTACTAAAGAGCATAGTGGTATGCAAGAAATTTATACCCGGTCTGGTCATTTCCTTCTTGATCTTTTTCCCCTTTTTTTTACAGGGTTTTTCTTCCTGTCAGAGCGAGCTGTCTGGTGGTCACCTGTAATGCGACAACTAGTACATGGTTTTTATCAGAATTCACTATCTGTCAGAGATGAATTTTTCGAATTTTCCGGGAAGATTGAGGTCCTTGATGCTTCTGCGGATTGGGAAATTCAGTTCGGGACGAATGACGGCACGGCATACGTTCTGAAGTGTTGGCACTGTGTCTGCCTTGCTGGCCAGCTTATCCAGTAAACTCAATAGATTCTCCATTGATTCTCGCTGAGCAAACGTGCAACCGGACCCCAGTTTTTTTTGAATATCTGAACCATCGGCTGCTAATTTTTCCAGATATTGTTGGTATTTTTGCCGGAGTCTGGTGTGTTTTACTGAATTTGTTGGGGCAACCAGAAAGGTCTCAAGCATTAATTCTAACGGTTCAATGAATTCAGCTAACTCTGTCGTGTCGATGGTCATTGGGTCGGCACCGCTTTCCAGCAGTGTTTGAATCATTGATTTTCTGACGTTTGCGCTTTCTTCTTCATCTTTGCCTTTATACAGCAGGGTAAACCTTAATGCCGTCATCCTCTTGCACTCGCCCTTGTAGGACCAGGGCCCGGTAGTCATGTTGGGGTTGGCGTTATGAAGCAACAGGGCTTCCAGCAGATCGGATTGTCCCGCTTTTGCCGCCATGTGAAGCGGCGTTATGCTATCACCGTGATGACCAGCATCGGGAGTGGCCCCCAGTTCCAGTAGCTTGAAGCAAACATCCCACTGCTGGCGGTTTGAGACGATGGTCAGTAATGTTTGCTGCCCGGAATCGCTGTCAAATAATTTATCCTTACAGCGGTAGGCTTTATTAAAAAAATAAATCAGTTCCCTGGTACTGATGGGCAGCATGGTAGCGATGAATGCTGTATCTCTGGGCTTTAAAACATGTTTTTCAACCAGAGACTGAAGGTATTCAATTTCGGTCGTGTTAGCCGGTTCTTCGGAACCAAGAACGGCTATCCCTGTTACTTCTTTCTTTGGCGAATGATCGGCTTCAGCAATCTGATATTTGTACTTCATTGTTTTGGTGCTGATTACCAGTCTGTCCCCATCTTTCATTTCACTTCTGAACATGGGGAAAACGCTTGAGGGAATGATTATCTTGGCATTTTTAGCGATGTGGTAATCATAGGGATTATTGCTACTGGCACCGTCATAGATGACTGAATTTAAAGTACCCGTTTTAGTCATATACAGGTGAGGGGGGTGATAGATCGCCCGAACGGATACACCGTTGAGGGTGGTTTTAAGGCCTGTTATATCCGGGATGAATTCACTGCCGTCGGATGCTAATGGCTCAAGGTCATGATGTTTTTGATGTACCCCATAAACCCTGTCAACAGAGTCAGAGAGGAATATGGGGTTGGTTAAGTACATACTGGTAACTGGGGATTTTTCGGCCATTCAGTGATTGATCAGATAATGCCATATATATCCAATCACTGAATATCTTAGGCCATAAAACTGTTTTAAAGTTCCGTATTTTTTTCCTATTGTGTTGTTGATAGCTGATTGCCATCAACCCGTCATTATCGTTATGGTATACGCGCAATAAATTTAATAAAAACGTTACTTTACCGAGCCTGCCTATGCGTACCTTATGTTTTCTGCTGTCTTTGCTGATCTCTGCCCAGGCGTTTTCCTGGTCCAACCACACTCTGGTCACTCACCAGATGCTGGCGACACTGCCGCCGGTTCGGGATGCAGCCCCGGTGACAGTGGAAAGTCTGGAAAGCTTTCTGCTGGCTAATGAAGAGGCGCTGGAAGCGTTTCTGGATCAGCAGGAGCAGTGGATGCAGGAAAATTTATGGCACTATGCGCCCCGTCCGCAAGATCTGGCCTTCAGGGCGACGGGCAGCAAAGACGATATTCGTACCCGCTTTGCCCATGCCATTCGTGTTAACCCAAATACCAGATGGCCTCTGTATTTACAGCTTCTTCCCGGGGAAAAACGATTGTCTCCACCCATTAAGCCGCAGTCAGTGAGCACTCTGAAGAATTTTGATCATCTGGTGTCTGTGCAGTTGGTTCAGCTGCAACCGGGGGATAAGGCCTCAGCCATCGATATCGTCACAACGGCCACGGACGAACCGGATCACGGGCTGGATATAGGCCTGTTTACCGACAGCAATACCGACTACGGCAAGATCTATGGGTTTGGTAAGCAGCCGTTTGGTAATCCAAACCTGGAATATGGTACACAGGCACCTTTCCACATGGGCTTTTACCATGAGTCATCGTTGCTTTATGCCCTGGGTGGTTTTTTAAAGCAGACGTATCCGGAGTATCGCATCCAGTCTTTTAAGCAGCTATCCGAGTTTGCCTTCAGTCAGGGGCATGATTACTGGGGATGGCGTTTTATGGGATGGGGGCTCCACTATCTCAGTGATTTTTCCAACCCGTATCATGTGATGCCGGTACCGGGCAATAATACCGTGGCAACCCTGTGGGTTGGCTTAATGAACCTTGTGGGTTTTCCACAAGGGCAGAAAGAGGCGATCCAACTGGCATCCAACCGGCACACAGTCCTTGAAGACTTTCAAAGCCAGGTGATGAGTCAGGCTTATGCAGAGAAAAACCAGCAACACCCGACCATTCAGGCACTAACGAGACAAACAACCGCCAGAGTTTATGAGGATGATCATATTGTTACGGTCATTTCCAGGCAGGCTTATGAGAAAGCTCATGATATTCACGAGGTGCTGGAACAGACCATGCCGGAACACTACGTTGATGATCCCATGGTGGAATATTCTGAACTGAATACCAGGTCTTCGTTGCAGGCAACGGTGTTAAAGACTTCCGGGGAGGATGGCTATAACCGGTTGATAGCGGTTATCACCGATTTGCTGGGTGGGTTTTCTGAAAATGGCGCTTCTTATGTGGAGGCTATTCTGTCTGCCCAGAATGATCAGGCCAGGTTGGATTGAGTCGGCAGATATTTATCCCTATCACATCGGTGAGTTTTATACCGTTGCCACCTCCGGGGCCGCTGTCCTTCCATTGAGCCATTCAATTGGAAGGACAGACTTCATCAGAAATGCTGCAAAGATTTCAAATAATGTGAAAATCACGGAACGTTCTTGCAAAGTCATAGTCCAACCTGACTAACCGATCAGAAATTTTTGAAACATCTGTTCCACTACTTAACAAGAATTGAGTAAAGCTGCCTGACTCAGTGTGCAAGCCTGGCTGACCTCTCTAGTTGGATTTTATTATGATACCCGCTTCATTTGAAAATTCCCTTTCGACACACTATACAGAACAGCAAGAAGAACAAACGGCCAGCCCTACGCTCCCCCTTGTGAACATTGATTCATCGGAATTAATACCAGCACCACAAGGTATCGAGCTGTATAGACGCTCCAAAATAGAAGTGGTTAACAAATTTCCCTTGCGATACCTGCTTACCAAACCTTATCGATTGGATTTACTTCTCAGTGACAATAATCGCAAGATTGATACCTGTCGCCGTGAATTTGCAAATTATGCTGATCAGAATAATCCGTTAGATACTTATAGTAGCAACAAATCCAGGTTCAGATATCTGGAGTCCAAAACCAATAAAAACCTTCGGTTACCCATACTCAGGCATAATAACACAAGATACGAAGCGCTAAAGACCAGGGTTGTAGAGCAAACACAGAGAATAAATGCTCTTCTGGAAGATAATTTAAAGCGTGCCATTCAATCATTTTCCAATATTGTTCCCTTGCTTGACTTCGTCAAATCAGAGTTGTCTGAATTTATGGTATTGCCCAATACGTTCAGTTCGTTACAGGAGTCATTAATAACGTTATTTGACAAGGACCAGCACCCCGGTAATGCCGAGACTCTTCGGTTGATATACATTCTTTACTGGCGGATCAATCAGGAATCAGTGCGGGAACACAGCGAGTCAGGTGCTCCTCAGGGATTGAAGGAAATACTGAGTGTCATGGTCGTCAAGACTATGGGCTGTGATCTTGATTCACTCGATACTACGGAGTCATTAAAAAAATTCGTTGAAAATAATCACTGTTATATCAGCATTCTGTCAACTTCAGGTCACAAAGCACTTATCCAGCATTTGATAAACAGAGTAGAGCGTTTACCCAAAGAGAAGGTGCGTGCTGATTCACTATTTTTACTTAATGAAAAAATGGAAAACCTTGTTAAAGATGATGAAAACGCAATACTCAAAAAGGCATTTTCTGTACTGTGCAATGAGGCCCAAACATTAGTTGATAGTAAGGCGGCTTTTTACAGAGTAAATATCGCTGGACTGGGTCAGGATGAGGTAGCTGAAAGAATATTCAGCAAAATGCATGCATCTATTAACAACTTTGATGATGCTCTGGAGGCATTTAAGCAATTCAGTCAATTAAGCCCCGGGATTCGTAAGGAGTTCTTTGATGGCTTATATGAAAAAGTGATGTCCTGTGTTGTCAGTGCCGATCATTTTTATCAGCTCGCCTTGAACCCAGCTTTTGATAAAGATCATAGCAAGTTATGCCTGGAAGGTTTAGCAAAGTATCCATGTCATATTGAGCTCAAAAAACTTCACAAGAATCTTATTGAAAAGAAAATCTTCCAGCAGTTTGATAAAGCTGCTGAGAAATCAGCAAATGATTTTATTGAAAAGTGTCAGTCACAGATTCAGGGGATTGTTGAATTGCACGAAACCGAGTACCACAATCAATATTGCGAAACAATCCATGAGTCAATTAAACTCTATGATGAAAAAATTATGAATGCTATTACTGCATTTGAAAATGCTAATTATTATTTCGGAGGTGTTATCGTTAGCAGTCGTGATGATAGCAGGCGTAATGATAATTGCATTCGTATGAAGGAAAAATTTCAAGAAAATTTAAAAAAAGCTGTTCGGCTTGTCATGGAGGCTATGATCTTAGCGCCCAAAGACGAAATGAGAGATAAAGGCGAAAAACTGATCAACTCATATTTTGATAAACCTCACAGGGCATGGGGTGGTTATAAAAAAAAGATCCGCAAGCCAATTGAAATAGTTGAAATCATTAATAAAATCAAAGATAGTCAAACTATAGAATGCAAATATCAGAATATAAAAACCACTGCTATTGGTAATCTTGAGGCCCAGTTAAACTCTGAGGTGTCAAATAAATTATGCGAAATCCATGAAAATGCGAAACGGAAAAAGGAAGAACTAAGTCTCTCATTACCGTTGTTCCACCAGCAACTTGACAGTTATTACTCTGACTTGACTCAAATAAAGCCCACCGAAAGATATTTTCTGGTAGACGGCTTTTGGATGCCGTATCTGTATGTTGCTTTATTCCTCACTCCGGAACGTATATTCAATACGGCTTGTGGATCTGAATCTGGTGAATTGCGTTTAGATCTTCCTCCGTCTACGTGTACAGAAAATTTATCCATACCCGCTTCCAGCTTTTCAGGTGATATTGATATTGGGGATTTTGCCCGCCTGCCACTTGATATAGGTGCAGGCTTATCATTAGACAACGTTGATATCTTTTCTGAATTAGTCGCTTCTTCGCCAGACATTGGAGACGTTGTAAATGATGTTGCTGGTTTCGATTCAGGAGGTGGTCTCGGTATAAGTAGTCTCAGCATAAGAAGTCTCGATAGAGATGGGAACAGTGGAGGTGGGCACAGTAGAGGTGAGTACAGTGGAGGTGGGTACAGTGGAGATGGGTACAGTGGAGATGGGTACAGTGGAGGTGGGCACAGTGGAGGTGGATACAGTAGAAGTGAGTACAGTGGAGGTGAGTACAGTGGAGGTGAGTACAGTGGAGGTGGTTACAGTGAAGATGAGTACAGTGGAGGTGGGTACAGTGGAGGTGGGCACAGTCGAAGTGATTATGATGGAGGTGATTACGGTGGCAGCAGTTTTGGTGGAGGCGGTTTCGGCGGGGATGATTGATTGCTGAGGTGATTAGAACGTAACCCTATAAGACCCCTTACTTTGAGATCAATAGCTATTTTAAGCGAACGGGTTACGGAGTTTTTCAGGGAAATCGCTGATCAATTTGGCTGCGCTGTACAAAAAATAACCAGAGGTTTGTGAGGCTTGAAAATAGTGCGGTGCAGTCAGTTATCCACAGGTCATTCAATGGTTTGATCAATGAATCTGTTGATGACTAAAGATTGAGCTATATAACCAGGAATAGTTATTCACTTTTATCCATCAAAAAATAAGCCCGGAACTTGCCGGGCTTATTCTTTCAAGTGTTGAGAGGGCAGGGTGAACCGCTTCCTTATCAGTGACGGGTTTCACTGGCGGGGAGAATATTGGGGTGATCCAGCCAGTCTTCAGGGTTGTCATCAATGGTATCTATGGCTTCTGCTTCTTCAAGCTCTCCTCGTGTCGCCAGCACAGCCAGCTCTTTGGCAAATTTTTGCAACAGGTTAATAACATCATCACGATTACTGTTCAGGCTTTCATCGATTTCAATACTGAACAGAGGAGAGGCGTCATCCGCAAGCTCATCCTCTTCCTTGCGAACAAGGACCATGTGCAGGCCGGAAAATTCGTCATCACTGACTTCGGCCAGTTTAAAGGTAATAGACTGTGCTTCTCGAAGAATAGACAGCAGTTTCAGGGCTTCGGCAGCACTAAGATCTCCGGCATCTACACGGGCTTCAACATACTCTCTGGCAGAAAGGCCAGAGGCAATGTAGTTATCTACCAGATCTTGAATACTCTTGTACTTGTTTTGGCTCATAGACCCTCCTGAAAGCTGTTTCAGCGGATGCCTGACCCGTAGTTTGTCAGGCGCCAAGGCCAGATTCACCAGAGCCGGGGGCGTTCTCAATTAGCCATGAGACCAGTACTTCAAACGTGTATTCAGACATGGCCATTTGCCTGATTGAGAATGTCCTCTGACACTGATTCCTGTTTCCAGTGTACCTGATTAGCGATGAATGTATAGGGAATAATACTGATGAAGTTAAAGTGGTATAACTATAGTCTCGTGGTCAAATTGGCCTGGGCTTTTACAGGTCAGCTGTTTTATTCTCTCTGAGCTGATTGATCAGGCTCTTTTGTTTTAGATGGTGCTTTCAATCTTTGGGGTGCCTGTTACCAAAGTATGAACTTGTACAGACTTAACCTGAACCTTTTGCCGGGCCTCAAGGCGTTACTCGATACTCAAAGTGTTTCCCTGGCTGCGAAGCAGATGCATGTGACCCAGTCCGCCATGAGCCGGACCCTGGCTCAGTTGCGTGAGGCACTGAATGATCCGATTCTGGTCAGGCAGGGCAATCGTATTTTTCTCTCCGAAAAAGCGCTGGCGTTGAAAGACGACGTGAACCGTGTGGTGACGGAAGCCAGCACCATATTTGAGAACCAGCAGTTTGATCCCTGGATTACCGAAAAAAACTTTACCATTGCCGGGACTTATATTGTTCTTGAGCAAATCCTGCCGCAAATCCTGCACCAGTTCTGGAAACAGGCACCGCATTTTAATTTTGAACTGTTACAGTTCAGCCCGCAGCTGGATAAAAAGCTGGAGGCCGGTCAGGTCGATCTGGTGCTTGGGTATGTTGGCAAGCCACCTGCCGGTTTCAGTTATGAGCTGTTAATGGAGGATAGTATCTGTGCCCTGGTGCATGAGGATCATCCTCTCGTTGATCAGGAGATGACCATTGAAGACCTTGAGCAGTACCCGGTGATTCGTCACTCTTCGTGGATGGGAAGTCCTCATTTCATCAGGGACTACCTGGAAGGCCTCAGTGAGAATATCCGGGTGGTTGCGAAAACACCCAATCTACCCATTGGTTTGCAGCTGGTAAAGGACACCCATCATATTCTGATCACAATGGAGAGAGCAGCTCGTTACAACACTTATGTCCAGGATATGACGATGAAAACCCTGCCCGGTAAACCTCCCAGAGTCAGCTACTACGTAGTGTGGCCGGAGTACTGGGAGCATAACCGGGCGCATCGCTGGTTCAGGGAGTTCATCATTAATCGCTTCCGTCTCAAGTTGAAAGAGATGGAACGACAGGAGGCTATTATCAATGGTGAAGTGGATGATCTAACTCACTGAACTCACCGGTAAGGGCATGATTCATCCGGCCAGGCTGGCCGGGTGTATCAATAGCTGCCGACATCAGTATTGGACGTTGTATCAATGCATCTCAGTGCCAGCACATCATGGAGTTTCTCAACCTGGGTAATCAGAAGATGCACAGGTCGTGAGCTGGAAACAGTCATGGATAACTCAATTCTGCCACCGCAACGGGAAGGCGTCATGCTCATGGTGTTCACAGTAAAGCCCCGGTGTCTGATAACTCTGAGTATCCGCTCCACGACATCAGGCTGTTGATGGCATTGCAGGTATAACTGAAAGCTCATGAGTGTTGCTCCAACATTTCATGGTTAGCGGCTCCTGGTGGCACCAGGGGCCATACGTTTTCCATGGCATCAATGCACACATGAAGCAACCATGGGCCACTCACACTCAACATCTCATCCAGGGCTGACGTTACCTCATTCCGATGGGTGATGGTTCTGCCGCCAATACCAAAGGCCTTGGCCAGCGCAATAAAGTCCGGGTTATCGGAAAGATCGGTTTCGCTGTAACGGCCCTGATAAAACAGCGCCTGCCACTGGCGAACCATGCCCAGCTTCTGGTTATCCAGCAGGACTATTTTAATCGGCAGCTGTCTTCTTTTTATGGTGTTCAGCTCTTGAACATTCATCATAAATGAGCCATCACCGGATACCAGAATAACGGTATCATCCGGACGTGCCATGGCAGCGCCGATGGCGGCAGGCAGGCCAAAGCCCATGGTGCCCAGACCGCCACTGGTCAAATGGTTACGGGTGTGATGAAAAGCCATATGCTGGGCAACCCACATTTGATGCTGCCCGACATCACAGCTGATAATGGCATTATCAGGCAGCTGTCGGGATAGCTGGTTGAGCAGCAGGGGCGCATAAATCGCCTCACCGGGTTTGTCGTATCGCCATTGATGTTCTTCTTTGAGTTGCTGACAGTCGCCTGGCCAATCGTTGACGGGTAAAGCGATGGACAGTTCTTTCAGTACCCAGGGCATGGGCTGATGAAAGACGACATGTGCCGCTCTGCGTTTGTGCACTTCTGCCGGGTCAATGTCGATGTGGATAACTTTTGCATCAGGGGCAAACGTGTCCAGCTTGCCGGTCACCCGGTCATCGAAACGGGCACCCACAACAACCAATAAGTCACACAGTTGTACTGCCGTGTTCGCCGCCCGGTTGCCATGCATCCCCAGCATGCCAAGATAGGCCTCGTTGTCCGGAGGTACAGTACCAAGCCCTTTTAATGTGCAGACACTGGGCAGGCCGGTCATTTGCAGAAAATGGCGCAACGCCGGTGTAGCACCAGCCATATTCACCCCTCCACCGATATAGGCGATGGGGCGGGATGCTGAGCGCATAAGTTGCAGCGCTTGATCAACGCTGTTATGGGCTGCCTGATCAGGGTGGAAACCGTTCTCAGCCAGGTCCAGCGGTGGCTGCCAGCTGGCGGGAGCCTGTTGTATATCTTTGGGAATATCCACCAGGACAGGGCCCGGTCGTCCGGAATTGGCCAGAGTAAATGCCTGATGAAGGGTTTGGCAGAGCAGGTCCGGCTCTGTCACCAGGAAACTGTGCTTGGTGCAGGCCATGGAAAGCCCCAGCATATCCATCTCCTGAAAGGCATCGGTACCCATGGCACTGGTGGGTACCTGGCCGGTAATGGCAACAATGGGGACAGAGTCCATCATGGCATCTGCCAGGGCAGTGATCAGGTTGGTTGCGCCAGGGCCTGAGGTGGCAATACAGACACCGGTTCGCTGGCTTGAGCGGGCATAGCCAATAGCGGCGAAACCGGCTCCCTGCTCATGGCGGCAGAGCAGGTGCTCAACAGGGGCGTCAAGCAGGGCGTCATACACCGGCATAATGGTGCCGCCGGGATAACCAAAAACGGTATCAACACCGTGGTGAACCAGGGTTTGGACAATTGCTTCAGCACCATTCATATCGATGATCCCCCGACTGCCAGATGTTGAGGGTAATCGCTGCAGATGGAATGACAGGCACGGTAATGACAGATAGCACGATCAGGTTAAGCATGACTTTTCTCCTTTATCAGGTATAAAAAAACCCCCGGACCTTTCGGTGCGGGGGTTTTGTAACAGCTGTTTATTCAGCCCACAAAGCCACCCGCGGTGATAATAATCACCACGTTAAGAATGACTGGTTGGTTCAGGGCTGAAGGCATCATAGGTTTATCAGTTTTAAATGTTTAATGTACAGGTTTTATAGCACAGCATTATTTGCAGTGCCAGAAACCCAGAGGCATGATCACCATGGAGGTCACTATGAAAGGCCAGGCCGACACTCAATCCACTGTGCTGGATGTTGATAACCTCCGGCAGCAGTTTCCCCTGTTGTCACAGACCGTGCATGGCCATCCGCTGGTCTACCTGGACAATGCGGCAACCACACAGAAGCCGGTGTCGGTTATTGAGTCGCTAAACCGCTATTATCGGGAGCAGAATGCCAATGTGCATCGGGCAGCGCACTTCCTGAGTGCCTGCACGACCCATGGGTTTGAAGCCGCCAGAGAAACCACCCGCCACTTTATTAATGCCCGTTTTACGGAAGAGATTATCTGGACCCGGGGCGCGACTGAAGCCATCAATCTGGTGGCCAGCAGCTGGGGACGAAGCCAGCTGAAGGCTGGCGATGAGATTATCCTGAGCCGCCTTGAGCACCATGCCAATATCGTTCCCTGGCAACTGCTGACTGAAGTCACCGGGGCCACCATCAGGGTGGTTGAGCTGGATGATGCTGGCAATCTGGATATGCAACAGTTCCGGCAATTGCTGTCGGATAAGAGCAGGCTGGTGGCAATGACCCATACCTCCAATGCCATTGGTACGATCACCCCCATTAAAGAGGTTATTGAGCTTGCCCATCAGGCCGGTGCCCTGGTCCTGGTGGACGGTTCTCAGGCTGTTGCTCACCAGAAAGTGGATGTTCAGGCGCTGGGGGCCGACTTTTATGTGTTTTCCGGCCATAAGGTCTACGGCCCTACGGGAATCGGTGTGCTGTACGGGCGAAGGGGACTGTTGGAAAACATGCCTCCCTGGCAGGGCGGTGGTGAGATGATCGAGCATGTCAGTTTTTCCGGCACCCGCTTTAATCGCCTGCCGTTCAAATTTGAGGCAGGAACCCCCAATATTGCCGGTGCCATTGGTTTAGGCAAAGCGCTGGAGTTTTTAGCGGATATTGATGTTGCCGCCATGCAGGCCCATGAACATCAGCTGCGCCTGCTGGTGGAGGAGGGATTAAGCCAGATAAGCGGTATCCGTCTGATTGGTCAGGCAGAGTGGAAAGCGCCCGTCGTGTCGTTTGTCTCCAGCGAACATCATAATCAGGACATCGGGCTGATGCTTGACCAACAGGGGATTGCCGTGAGAACCGGGCATCATTGTGCCATGCCCCTGATGGAGGGCCTGAACCTCAATGGAACGGTCAGAGCTTCTTTTGCCCTCTATAACACCGTCGATGAGGCCATGGCTTTTGTGGATGCCATGGACAAGCTCCACCATTCACCGCTGTATATTGCTCACCCTGAAATGAACAGTGATCAGAGCCAGACAATGATCAGTGAGACAACTGACCTGCCAGAGATTTTTCGTCAGCAGGCTCCGAACCTTGCCGCGATAACAGAACGGTTGAATGGGCTTTCAGGCTGGCAGGAACGTTACCGCCAGATCATGCTGCTGGGCAAAGAGCTGCCTGTGCTGTCGGGGGAATGGAGAAGTGATGCTGCCCGACTTCATGGTTGCGAGAGCAGCGTCTGGCTGCATCATCACTATGACGATGAAACCATGCGCCTGTACTTTATCGCTGACTCCGATGCGAGAGTGATCAGGGGGCTGATAGCCATTGTTCTGGCGGTATTCTCAGGGAAAACACCGGCAGAGATTGAACGGGAAGATATTGACCTGTGGTTCCGTGAGTTGGATCTGTTCAATCATTTAAGCCCATCCAGGGGCAATGGGCTTAAGGCGATTGTCCGGGAGATTCAGGCGGTTGCCCATCGTTATCGATAGCACCAACCGACTATTCAGGCAGAATGGCCAGTTCTGGTCAACTTCTCGATAATTCGCGCAGCCGCAGCAAAACCGAAGGTTGCAGTCACTGCGGTGGCCGCGCCAAAACCACTGGCACAGTCCATTTTCATAGAGCCTTCACCGGTTGGTTTGGTCTGGCAGATGGTGCCATCAGCCTGTGGATAAACTGCCTGCTCGGTGGAAAACACACAGTCTACGCCAAACTTTCGTTTGGTATTCTTGCTGAAGCCATGACGGTCACGAAGCTGGTTGCGCACTTTTCTTGCCAGAGGGTCGTGCCAGGTTTTGGTCAGATCGGTGATCTGAATCTGGGTAGGATCCATCTGTCCGCCAGCACCGCCAGTGGTGATGATTTTGATTTTGTGACGTTTGCAGTGAGCGATCAGCGCCGCCTTAACCCGGAAGCTGTCGATGGCATCCAGCACATAGTCAAACTCGCTGGTGATCAGCTCCTGAAGATTATCTTCTGTAATAAAGTCTTCAATGGTCTGACATTGACACTCGGGGTTTATCTGGATAATGCGTTCGGCAATCACCTCAACTTTTGAGCGACCAATGGTGTTCGTAAGCGCATGCAATTGGCGATTGGTGTTGGTTATACAAATGTCGTCCAGATCGATCAGTGTGATGTTACCCACCGCCGTTCTGGCCAGGGCTTCTGCTGCCCAGGAGCCAACACCTCCAATACCGATGACGCAGACATGGGATTGACGAAGCTGTTCAACAGCACTGTTGCCATACAAGCGGCGAATACCGCCGAACCGGTCATTAAAGCTGTTGCTGGGGGAAGAGGCTGCTGGCATTGGAAACGACTGAGATAAAACATTAGTAGCCGATTATACAACCCAAAGTGGCATTGTTTTAATCAAATTTTGCCCTGCTTTGACTCTGACTGACCTGCCATCAATGGAACCTAATAATTATTTCGAGGTCAAACTGCGGTATTTATTGTCCAAGTGCGCGAGGCTTAATTCTGAAAGCAGCATCATCAACCCCTCACCGCTCAGAGTCCGCTCGCCGTGCTGACCGGCATGCCGGGCCACGCGTGGTTTCTGACCGTGCCGGAACCGCATTTAATGGTAAAAGAGTCTCATACAATCGGCCCTGTAGAAGCAAAGACAGCATCCGGGGTAGCAGCAAATCTATAGAGGATGCCTTTTGGGATAAAGAACCATTACATGGACGTCAAATCACCTCGGCTGATGTACTTTCAGCCTTTGAAAAAGATACAACGTCCCTCAGAAGTGGGTTCTTTCTGCAAAAACTTTGCTTGCAGAACATACTGCTAAACAACAGAAAAGTTACCCCGGATGAGGTCATTCAAGAATTCAATCGAGAGCCGGATCGACATTATAAATACAAATTAGCGATAGTGCGTTTCAAAGAGGAATGCTGTCTGAGGGGGCTGCCGCTGAAGGGCCAGAAAGTCACAACGAATGCCGTGGTTCAGGGGCTTCAGTCAGTCAGTGCAATACTGGAGCTGGCGCGCTTTAAGGAGTTATGTTGCCTGAGAGGCCTGGCGTTGAATGGCCGGCAGGTCACACCGAACGAGGTGATTCAGGATTATCAGGCCGCCAGGGCAACATTGGAGCTGGCGCGCTTCAAAGCGGAATGTTGTCTTAAAGGGGTGTTGTTGAATGGCCAGGGGATCCTTCCGGATGCGGTGGTTAAGGACTTTCCGGATAATCCGAGAGGCAAACTGGGGCTGGCCCGCTTCAAAGCGGACTGTTGCCTGGATGGCTTGGCGTTGAATGGCCAGCAGGTCACTGCGGATGAGGTGGTTAAGGATTTTCAGGCGGTTGGGGTATTTCTGGAGTTAGCGCACTTTAAGGAGCAGTGTTGCCTGAGGGGCCTGGCGTTGAGTGGCCGGGAGGTCACACCGGATGAGGTGGTTCAGGGTTTCCCGAATAGTCCGGAAGGCAAACTGGGCATAGCACGCTTTAAGGAAAAATGTTGCCTGAGGGGGCTGGCGTTGAATGGTCGGCAGGTCACGCCAGATGAGGTGGATTTCCCTGATAGTCCGGAAGGCCTGCTGGGGATGGCACGCTTCAGGGGGCAATGTTGGCTGAAGAGCCTGGCGTTGAATGGCCAGCGGGTCACGCCGGATGAGGTGGCCAAGGGTTATCAGGCAGTCAGGGCAACCCTGGAGCTAATACGTTTGAAGGAGCAATGTTGCCTGCTGGGCCAGTCTTTGAATGGTCAGCCGGTCACACCGGAGGCGGTGGTCAAGGATTATCAGGAAGCCAAGGCATCATTGGAGCTGGCACGCTTCAAACAGGAATGCTGCCTGAAGAAGCTGCCATTGAATGGCCAGCAGGTCACAGCGGATGAGGTGGTCAAGGATTTCCCGGATAGTCTGGATGGTCGGCTGGGAATAGCACACTTCCGGGCAAAATGTTACCTGAATGGCCTGCCATTGAATGGCCTGCCGGTCAGCCCGGATATGGTGATTGAAGGTTATCAGGCCGTCAGGGCAACACTGGAGGTGGCGCACTTTAAGGAAAATTGTTGTCTGAAGAATCTGGCGGTGAGGGGTGGGCCGGTCACACCGGATGCGGTGGTCAAGGCTTTCCCGGCGAGTCCGGAAGGCAAAATGGGGTGTGCGCGCTTTAAGCAATTATGTTGCCTGAAGGGGCTGGCGTTGAATGGTCAGCCGGTCACACCGGAGGCGGTGGTTAATGGTTTCCCGAATAGTCCGGAAGGCAGGCTGGGAATAGTGCGTTTCAAAGCGGAATGTTGCCTGAGGGGGCTGCTGTTGAAGGGGCGGCGCGTCACAACGGATGAGGTAGTGAAAGATTTTCAGGCCATCAGGGCAACACTGGAGCTGGTGCGCTTTAAGGAGCAATGTTGCCTGAAGGGCCTGGCCTTGAATGGCAACCAGATCACGCCATACACGGTGGTTAAGGGTTTTCAGTTGGTCGGGGCAACTCTGGAACTGGCTCACTTTAAAGCCGAGTGCTGCCTGAGAGGGCTGGTGGTGGATGATCGGCAAATCACACCGGCTGAGGTGGTTAAGGGTTTCCCGGAGAGTCCGGAAGGCAAACTGGGGATAGCACGCTTCAAAGCGGAATGTTGCCTGAAGGGGCGGCTGTTGAATGGCCAGCAGGTGACAGCGGATGCGGTGGTTAATGCTTTTCCGGAGAGTCCGGAAGGCAAGCTGGGGATAGCGCGCTTTAAGGAACAATGTTGCCTGAGGGGCTTGCTGTTGAATAACCAGCAGGTGGCACCGGACGCGGTGATTAAGGATTTTCCCGATAGTCCGGAGGGCAAACTGGGCATAGCGCGTTTTAAGTCACAATGTTGCCTGATGGGGCTGCTGTTGAACGGTCAGCAGGTCACACCGCACGCGGTAATCAAGGACTATGAACGCGGTGGCTGGTGGCTCGAACGCGCTATTTTTTATGCCCAGCTGGCGTTGAATGCAAGAGAATTGAATGGCAGCCTTCTGGATAACCAGAAAGTATTGGAAGCATTTAATAAATTAACCGGGGATAATTCTTCAAGGCAAGTCAGGTATCTGATACAAAGGTTGAAACACCCTCAGCAATACCATGAAACCAATGAAGCCCGGAAGATACTTCAAACGGCCTGGCAAATCTTAAACAACGTATCAATCAAAGACGATGAGCAACATCGACTGCAAAGTCTTTTGCAATTCATGGCTTTGTACCATGAGGTACCAATTGATCGTCAGAGAGTATCAGCAGAACAGGTATATCAATCCCTCACACTGCTGCGGAGTTCATTTCAGAATTCACGCCTGCATTTCTTCTTCCTGTCGCACTGCCATATCACGAGACAGTCTGTTAATGGACGGCATATCCATAAGGGGCAGGTGCTGGAGTGCCTGCAGAGTTTTCCAGCAGGAACCGCTTTGCGCCATGCTTTAGGCTTCTGGTTTGAACAAAGCATCTGTGAAGCCAATTTAATGGAAAATATACTCCACAACCTGAAAGCTATCGTTCCCGCAAGATGGGACAGTGATGGTGTTTACCGATACGCAACCTCTGCCAGTCAGCACAGCTCCTCCGCCGCGGCAGTTGCTGGCAGTAGGGCTCAGCAATCTTCGTCAAAACAATGGTTAAGTGTCGGCGAACCGGGGCTCCCCGACATTCAGCTGCCCCGGTTACATGCGTTAAAGTTGAAAACATTTGAGATTATTGCGGAAGTTAATCGTTTTTATGCTGATCCACCCATCCTGATTACCGGTTCATACGCACGCTTTTTGCAGAACCGCTGCTCATTATTTATTGATATTGACATTCAATGCACGTCAGACGAGTCTGCCAGAAAATTCCTGGAAAAATTGCAGGTACTCAACACCGACAGTGATTCAGTCATTCCCCAAAGCATGGTCATTTGGGCAACTCCGGGGTGTCAGGCGACTAAGCAACCAAAAGTCTACAATGTTCATCTTAATTACGGTGATCTGGGTGCCAAATTAATGGGGCTTCACATCAGTGTTGATACCGGGGTGGCCGATGAAAAGGCAACACAATTGGCTACTCCTGGTGTTGAGAGAACGTTCAGCGATTTGTCGTTTGCTGAACAAACCAGATCACTGAACGATATGCTGGGATTCCTGGTTGATAACCTTGATCTGCTGACCGTGGAATTCCAAAAAGGAGCGGTATTTGAATTACCTGAAACCCTGCTTTTTAATAACCCCAAAAACCCTGATGAGCGTATTTATGGCTTGCTTACCTGTGCTCTGATGTCCCTGAGTTACGCCAGGGAGTTTATTGCCCGGCACTCTTCCGGAGGCAAACCCCAATTACCGCCTGACTCGCCTCAAGAAGCATATCAACGCCTGCATACACTCACGGCAACTCTGCAAACGCAACTGAGTAGCCACGCTTACCGTGTTGATTTTGAGCAAACAGTGAAGGGCTTGCTATCGACCATTCAGAATGAAAGTGATGACGATATCGAGCGGAAGGACTTGATCAAATTAGTGCTGGCAATGTTTCAGCCTCCCGGGGAGGCGCAATGAATTTTGCAATAAAAAAGCCAGACAACTGTCTGGCTTGAGCGTGTATCAGTTCGTACGCTTAACTTTGGTTTTCTTTGGTCAGATCAGCGATTTCTTTCAGGCGTTCCAGTACTTTCTGGTTGATGGAGCCCTTTGGATAATTGCCTTTGCTGTTCATAACACCCGGACGATGGCCGGTCAGCAGCTCAAGTGCCTCTTCAACATGAGAAACGGCATAAACATTAAACTTCTTGGCTTTTACCGCATCCACTACCTTGCTGTGCAGCATCAGGTTCCGAACGTTCGCCTGAGGGATAATTACCCCCTGCTCACCGGTCAGACCCCTGGCATTACAGAGATCAAAGAAACCTTCGATTTTCTCGTTAACACCACCAATGGCCTGAACTTCACCGTGCTGGTTCATGGAGCCGGTGACGGCATAGCATTGCTTGATCGGAGTATTGGTCAATGCTGAGAGCAGACAGCAGAGCTCAGCCATAGAGGCGCTGTCACCATCGATATAACCGTAGGATTGTTCCATCGCCAGACTGGCAGAAATCGCCAGTGGGAATTTTTGCGCATAACGGCTGCCAAGATAACCGGTCAGGATCATGACTCCTTTCGAGTGAATGGCCTGACCCAGGGCGACCTCGCGCTCAATATCCACAATACCCTGACTGCCGGGATAAACCGCTGCGGTAATCCGGGCGGGAGAGCCAAAACAGGCATCTCCCACAGAGAGCACAGTTAAACCATTGATCTTACCAATCTGCTCACCGTCAGTATCAATCAGAATGCTGCCTTCCAGCATATCATCCAGAATCTGCTTGCTGACCCGGCCAGTGCGCTCGGCCTTGGCATCCAGCGCCCGGTCAATGTGCTCGTGGTTGATTTTACGGCCATTGCCGGTTCGTCGGATAAAATCAGCCTCGGCCAGCAAGTCGAAGAGTTCACCGATTTTTGCTGACAGCTGAGTCTGGTTTTCGGTCATCCGGGAGCTTTGTTCGATCATCCGGGCAACCGCTGATGCAGACAGTGGTGGATAGTTTTCATCGTCTGCCCGGTTTTTCAACAGCTGGGCAAAGGCCTGAACAGTTTCAGGAGAGCGTGGCAGCTGGTCATCAAAGTCCACCAGTACCCGGAACATTTCGTGGAAATCCGGGTCGAGCTGCTGAAGGATGTAATAAATATCCCGGGAGCCAACCAGAATCACCTTCACGTGCAGTGGAATAATTTCCGGGGTGAGGGTAATGGTGTTCATCAACCCCATCTCGGAGTAGGGGGATTCAATTTTCAACTGCCGCTCTTTCAGGGCCCGTTTCAGGGCTTCCCAGACGAAAGGCTCTTCCAGCAGCTTGTTGGCTTCCAGCAATAGATAACCACCATTGGCCTGGTGCAGGGAGCCGGGGCAGATCTGACGGAAGTTGGTTACCAGGGCTCCCATCTCACTGGCGTATTCGATGCGGCCAAAGAGGTTCTTATAGTTGGGATGAGACTCATAAATAACCGGCGCAGCGGCATCGTTCTTATGGCCGACCACCAGGTTCGGGGCGTAGAGTTCTTCTAATGCTGATCGTTTGCTGGCGTCTTCTTTGGACTCCATTGCCCGTTCATCCGCCAGGTATTCAATTACTGTTCTGTGCAGGTGCTGTTTGACGGCTTCCAGGTAATCCAGAACATTCTGCTCTTTGCTGTATTTTTTCAGCATAGGCTTCATCAGGGGAGCCAGAGCCTGGTCAATGGTGTCCTGATTCAGATCCTGCAGCTTTTCGTTGGATTCCCGTTTCCACTGGGGCAGTTCCACCAGAGACTCATTGAGTTTGGTTTCCAGTTCACTGATGTCGTTATTGAACTTTTCCCGCTTTTTATCCGGCAATTGCGCGAACTCGGTTTCGTCCATCGCCTTACCGCTGGACATTGGCGTGAAGCTCAAGGCACCGGTATCCCGGTACAAGGCGATATCCCGTTTCAGCGCTTCCTGTTCAATTTGATCAATGGCCTGGTCATAACGCTTATTAAAGCTGCGCTCGATGGCGCTTTTCTTTTGTTGATAAGTGGGGTTTTCAAACGCCGCCGGGAAGGTCATCAGCAGTTTATCAATAAAACTCTCAAAATCCTTCTGCAGGTCACTGCCCAGACCGGCGGGTAACTTCAGGGCTTTCGGCTCACGGGGGTTATCAAAGTTATTGACATAGGCCCAGTCATCCGAGGAGCTCTGTCGCTTGGCTTCTGTTTCAAGGTATTTACGGAGGTAGGACATTCGGCCTGTTCCGGACTCGCCCATGACATAGATGTTATAGCCCGAGCGGTGCATGGCGACACCAAACTGAATCGCACTGGTAGCTCGCTCCTGACCCAGGATGCCGACGTAATTTTCCAGCTCTTCTGTGGACTTGAAACCCAAATCCTTCACTGGTTGCTTAGCAATAAGCTGATTCGCTGTTAGTTTGAGTTTTTTCACAAGTCTTGCCATTTCCCGCAAATTGCTTACACCATAAGAGTGGAGTGAAGCTTTTGTTATATATATGACACTTTTTTGAGCCATACTACACGTCCCGCTGAGCTCACAACGAAACGTCAACAGGCCCTATAGTACTCTCATTAAAAAGGTTTGTCGGCCTTGAGACCAGTGTGTTGAACTGAGAATCTATAAATTAAACGGTGATTTTAGTGTGGTCAGAGGCTGCAGAGCTTTTTTATGAACGTCTGGAAAAAATGGCTGTCTATTACCTTTATAGCTTTTGGAATTAACCAGGTTTTTGCGTCCATCAATGATGACCTGGATCGACTGATCGCCACATTACCGCCCGGGCATATTCATTCCATTAAAGTTATTGAAGCTGAAACCGGAAAGGTGCTGTTTGACCGGAACAGTCGCTTTAACTTGCTGCCAGCAAGCACGGTCAAAGCCATTACGGCTATCTCGGCGTATCGGGTGTTGGGAGAAGAGTATCGGTACCAAACCCGCTTGCTGGGTAGCAAACCCTTGACAGAGGGAAAGGAATATGCCGGAGACCTGGTATTAACCTTTTCAGGTGACCCATCGCTGACCAGGCATGACCTTTCTGAGCTACTGGGAAAACTGATTAATAAAGGTGTAAAAGTAATACGCGGCAATGTCTGGCTTGATGGTTCTATATATAATGGTTATCCAAGAGCCGGTGGTGCAAGTTGGGATGATCACAATATCTGCTTTGCCGCGCCGGTCAGTGCCATGATACTGGATCGTAACTGCTTTTTTGGCTGGCTGGTGCCTTCTGGAACAGAGGGGCAGTTGTCAAAGATGGTTTACGATGAGCCACACTGGCAGCTCTCTGTTGATAATCGCATAGTGATTAGAAAACTTCAGGTCCATGAGCCAGACGGGTGTGTTCAGGAAGTGTGGCCATCATCAAAACATGAGTACCGCCTGGAAGGGTGTATTGCCCCTGATGCCAAACCCATGCGCATGGCATTTTCAGTGCGTGATCCGGAGCGGGCTGCCGCAAGGTTTGTTGAGTCTTTTTTGCAGGCAAACAACATCAGGCTTGAAGGCAGGGTTGTGGTTGAGAAACCACAGGGGGATTTTACCTGGCTTGTGGCCAGTCACCGTTCTGCGCCGGTGCCCGATCTTTTACAGCGAGTGCTGGATAAGTCAGACAACCTGTACGCTGATAGCCTGCTGAAAACCATAGGGTCGTCGGTAAAGGGTGAAAAGGGTTCTTATTCTTCAGGCACAGAGGCGGTTCTGGCTATGTTACGGGAAGAGGGCGTTGACTTGACCAGGGGGCGATTGGTGGATGGTTCAGGATTGTCCCGATATAACATGCTCAGTGCTGATGACTTTACTGAAGTGTTGCAAACCGGTTGGAAAAGCTGGGGGGAGAATGCTCCCTGGCTGGCCTCACGGGATGATGAACGTCGCTGGCTAAAGACTGGTTATATGAGTGGGGTAAACAGTATGGTGGGTTATGCCTTTCCGGAAAATAACTCACCTTTGATATTCGCTGTACTGCTGAATGGGCTGAGACCTGTTCAGCCAGCGACGAATGAAGAGGTAAGAGCCTTTCATCATGAAATCAGGCTGTTCCACCGGGCATTTCTTGAGCGACTGACGGGCACACAATAAAGAAGGCATCAGCTTGTTGGAGGGTTGTCGTATATTGTTCTGAAAATTAACGGATGAAGTATTGCCTTCGTTCGTTTTCTCTTTATAATACGCGGCTCTTCCCAGGGCATTCCCAAAAGATTGTCAGAGATCAGCAGAATAAATGTTCATTGCTGACCGGGAAGTGCGGTTTGAAAATGGGTTGTTTGGAGATAAACGAAAAACAACCGGTTGACAAATCAAGCTGGCGCGGTAATATGCGCCTCCGCTGACAGGGCTTCGGGCAACATCAGTGAGTTGGAAAGCTTCTGAAAATGATCGCTTGACAACGAAAGCCGCCACGGTAAGATAGGCGGCCTTGCTGATCGGCACTGACTGCTGAATCAGCGAT
>NZ_JBLYNS010000075.1:0-25887 GCF_049310205.1 Endozoicomonas sp. ALC013
TGACACAGAGCCATGAGCCTTTGGCAGGACGGCTAACCTTGCCTTTATTTGCTCAATAACTATTTTCATTGAATCCTGTTTCCAAAGCTTGTTCGACGGGATTTCAATGACTTCAAATCCTGATTTTTGCAGCAGGGCGATTTTCAGCAACGTTGAACCATTCCTGGTTTTGTAATCAGCACTCACGTAATGAGAAGGTCCCTGAATGTCGATCACCGTATTGTAATCTGGCAGTTGCAGGTCAACCGGAGGTAATGAGTTCAGACTCTTTTCTTCCTCAATCTTCAAAGACGGAAGGCTTGATTGGAGTTGATCGCGGAAAGTGGATTGTGATTCTGAAATGGATATCTGGTAATGGGGGACCACCGGACACGCTTTTCCAAGCCAACTTGCGGCCATGGCAGTGACGGTTTGAACCTCTATAATGCCCGGACATGTATTTTCCAGGCGAGAAAAAAGTTCACCTATGTGCTTTTCAAGTGGGTTTTTATCATTGCTACCTGAGTCCAGATAAAATCTGGCACAGAATACCATGACTCCCCAAAGAGACATCGATATCTCTTGCTCAGAGAGTTGAGGTTTTTTACTGATTCTGTCGACAAGAGAATTGAACGTAGATTGAACCAGACTCAGCTCAATGGCCTCACCCAGTTTCGCCACAGCCCACAGCAGGTTGGTGATATGCTGAGGAGTAAAGCGGTCTCTCTCTTCTTTTGATTCGGCTTTGGTTGTCACCTGGTACAACAACGGAGCCAGGACCTCTTTGAACTTCGTGGTCTTCTCCAGCTGCAGCCCGTTGTCCACCAGTGTCGCCACGGCCCAAAGCAGGTTGGCGGCAGCTTGAGTGTTGAAGTAGTCTTTCTCTTCTTTTGATTCAGCTTTGGTTTTCACATGGGGCAATAGCGCGACCACGGCCTCTTTGAGCTTCGGCATCTTGTCCAGCTTCAACCCGTTGTCCACCAGTTTCGCCAAGGCCCACAGCAGGTTGGCGACTTCCTGCAGCTTGAAGTGGTCTTTCTCTTCTTTTGATTCGGCTTTGGTTTTCACATGGGGCAACAGCGCGGCCACGGCCTCTTTAAGCTTCGCGGTCTTTTTCAGCTCCAGCCCGTTTTCCACCAGTTTCGCCAAGGCCCACAGCAAGTTCGCGGCTTCCTGTGGCATAAAGTGGTCTTTCTCTTCTTTTGATTCGGCTTTGGTTTTCACATGGGGTAATAGCACGGCCACGGCCTCTCTGAGCTTCACTGTCTTCTCCAGCTTCAGACCGTTGTCCACCAGTTTCGCCACCGACCACAGCAGGTTGGAGATATGCTGAGGAATAAAATGGTTTTTCTCTTCTTTTGATTCGGCTTTGGTTTTCACATGGTTCAGCAGCGCGGGCACGGATTCTTTGAGCATCGCTGTCTTCTCCAGCTCCAGCCCGTTGCTCACCAGTTTCGCCAAGGCCCAAATCAGGTTGGTGATTTGCTGAGGAGTAAAGTGGTCTTTTTCTTCTTTTGATTCGGCTTTGGTTTTCCCCCAGAGCAGCAGCGCGACGATGGCTTCTTTGAGCTCCGGTGTTTTCTCAAGTTCCAGCCCGTTGTCCACCAGTTTCCCCAGGGCCCACAGCAGGTTGGCGATATGCTGAGGAGTAAATTGGTCTTTCCCTTCTTTTGATTCGGCTTTGGTTTTCACAGGTGGCAACAGCACGGTCACGGTCTCTTTGAGCTTCGGCGTCTTCTCCAGCTTCAGCCCATTGTCCACCAGTTTCGCCACGGCCCACAGTAGATTGGTGACTTCCTGTGGCTTGAAGTAGTCTTTCTCTTTTTTTGATTCGGCTTTGGTTTTCACATGGGGCAACAGCGCGGTCATGGCCTCTTTCAGCTTCGGCATCTTCTCCGGCTTAAGCCCATTGCCCACCAGTTTCGCCACCGCCCACAGCAGGTTGGTGACTTCCTGTGGATTGAAGTGGCCTACTTTTGATTCGGCTTTGGTTTGTACATGGGGCAACAGCGCGGCCACGGCCTCTTTCAGCTTCGGCGTCTTCTCCAGCACCAGCCCATTGTCCACCAGTTTTGCCACGGCCCACAGCAGGTTGGCGATACCTTGTGCATCAATATCCCTGGTTTCAGGTTTTTGGTTGCACTTAAGTATTAATGCATCAAGTAAAGTTGACAGTAAAGCGGCTTGAGTTTCCCCATACCCCTCATTCATGTATTTATGAGGGGTAAAAACAAAAACACCCGCTGAAGTAAATGAATGCAGCGTTGTTGTCAGACTTCGCCAGGACCACCAGGGTGTCACTTTAAAAGCATGCAACAATGGTATCAGTTGGCGTTGTTCACTATGATTTAATAGTCGTTTTGCCCCTGATGTGTACCGTTTGATTGAACAGGCAAATTGACCATGATTTCTACCATCATCGCGGTCACCATAACGAGCAGATATCCTCGCCAGCCAATCCATTTTTTCTGGTGTGATGAGAGCATTAAAACCATGAACAGGTTTTATTGAATGCCCTGGTGGATGGTTAGCAGAGCAGGCATCAGAAGCAGGATAAAATTCATTACGCTTCCGGGTATAGCGTATTGGCATATGCACCTTCCTGACTGTGCCATGCCTGTATCGCGCACTCCCTGAAGCACCGACATGATCCTCCGGTTGTTTATAATCATTACCGGATGTCGTGTATTTCTGACTTATGCCAGCACCAGCTCTATCCATATTTATATTTCATTCGTTCATGGAAAATATAAAAAGTAGACTGCTGTCTTGTTTATAGTTCATCTTGCCTGAGTGTCTATAAACTCTGGTTTAATTAATGCTTATGTAAATAAGTTTTACCGGCTTTTCTTCTCTTCCTTTTTCTTTTTGGTTTATCTGTTTGCTCTTCCAAATACTCTTCGGCAGTAAAATATGCCTCGTCTGCCGACTCCTCTTCCCTGTTAAATGACACAGAGCCATGAGCCTCTGGCGGGACGGCTAACTTTGTCTTTACTTGCTCAATCACTGTTTTTATTGACTTCTGGTTCACAAGCTTGTTCACCGGGATTTCAATGACCTCAAATCCTGATTTCTGCAGCAGGGCAATTTTCAACAACGTCGAACCATTTCTGGTTTTGAAATCACCACTCACGTAATGAGAAGGTCCCTGAATGTCGATAACCATGTTGTAATCTGGCAGTAGCAGGTCAACCGGAGGTAATGAGTTCAAACTCTTTTCTTCTTCAATCTTCAAAGACGGAAGGCTTGATTGCAGTCGATCGCGAAAGGTGGATTGAAATTGTGAAATACTTGTCTGGTAATGGGGGACGACCGGACACGCTCTTCCAAGCCAGCTGGTAGCCATGCCAACGATGGATTCATCCTCTGTATCTATTGGGAATGTATTTTCCAGGCGAGATAACAGGTCACCTATGTGCTTTTCAAGTGAGCTTTTATTGCCATCATAAAGATAAAACCTGGCACAAAATACCATGACTCCCCAGAGAGACATCAATATACCTTGTTGAGAGAACTGAGGGCTTTCACTGATTCGGTCGACAAGAGAATCGAACGTAGATTTAACCAGGTTCAGCTCAATGGCCTCACCCAGTTTTGCCACGGACCACAGCAGGTTGGCGATATGCTGAGGATTAAACTGGTCTTTCTCTTCTTTTGATTCGGCTTTGGTTTTCACATGGGGCAACAGCGCGACCACGGCCTCTTTGAGCTTCGGTGTTATCTCCAGCTCCAGCCCATTGTCCATCAGTGTCGCCAGGGCCCACAGCAGGTTGGTGACTTCCTGTGGCATGAAGAGGTCTTTCTGTTTTGTTGATTCGGCCTGGGTTGTCACATGGGGCAACAACGCGGCCACGGCCTCTTTGAGCTTCGGTGTTTTCTCCAGCTCCAGCCCGTTGTCCACCAGTTTCACCACAGCCCACAGCAGGATGACGGTAGTTTGAGTGTTGAAGCGGTCTTTCTCTTGTTTTAATTCGGCTTTGTTTTTCACATGGGGCAACAGCGAGGCCACGGCCCCTTTGAGCTTCGCTGTCTTCTCCAGCTCCAGCCCATTCTCCACCAGTTTCGCCATGGCCCATAGCAGGTTGGCGACATGCTGGGCATTAAAGTGGTCTTTCTCTTCTTTTGATTCGGCTTTGGTTTTCACATGGGACATCAGCGCGGCCAAGGCCTCTTCGATTTTCGGTGTCTTCTCCAGCTCCAGTCCATTTTCCACCAGTTTCGCCACGGCCCATAACAGGTTGGCAATATGCTGTGGAATAAAGTGGTCTTTCTCTTTTGATTTGGCTTTGCTTTTCACATGGGACAACAGCGCGGCCACGGCCTCTTTGAGTTTCGGTGTCTTCTCCAGCTCCAGTCCATGCTCCACCAGTTTCGCCACGGCCCATAACAGGTTGGCAATATGCTGAGGAATAAAGTGGTCTTTCTGCTCTTTTGATTCGGCTTTGGTTTGCACAAGGGGCAACAGCGCAGCCACGACCTCTCTGAGCCTCGGTGTCTTCTCCAGCTCCAGCCCATTGCCCACCAGTTTCGCCAAGGCCCACAGCAGGTTGGCGATATGTTGAGGAATAAAGTGGTTTTTCTTTTCTTTTGATTCGGCTTTGGTTTTCACATGGGGCAGCAGCGCGGCCAAGGCCTTTTTGAATATCGGTGTCTTCTCCAACTCCAGTCCGTTGTCCACCAGTTTCGCCACGGCCCACACCAGGTTGGTGACTTCCTGTGGCTTGAATTGGTCTTTCTCTTCTTTTGATTCGGCCTTGGTTTTCACATGGGGCAACATCGCCGCCACGGCTTCTTTGAGCTTCGGTGTCTGCGCAAGCTCAAGCCCGTTGTCCACCAGTTTCGCCAGGGCCCACAGCAGGTTGGCGGTACCTTGAGTGTTAAAGTGGTCTTTCTTTTCTTTTGATTCGGCTATGGTTTTCACATGGGGCAACAGCGCGACCACGGCCTCTTTGAGTTTCGCAGTCTTCTCCAGCTCCAGTCCGTTGCCCACCAGTTTCGCCATGGTCCACAGCAGGTTGCTGATACCTTGTGCATCAATATCACTGGCTGCGTTTTTTTGGTTGCATTTAAGTATTACTGTATCAAGTAAAGTTGACAATAAAGATACTTGAGCTTCCTTAACCCCTTCATCCATGTATTTATGAGGGGTAAAAACACCCGCTGTAGTCAATGAATGAAGCGTTGTCGTCAGGCCTCGCCAAGCCCACCCGGGTGTCGCTTTAAAATCGTGCAACAATGGTATCAATTGGCGTTGTTCACTAAGATTTAAAGGTCGTTTCAAAGCTGATGTGTATTGTTTAATTGAAGTGGCAAATTGACTGTGTTTTTTACCATCATAGTACTCACCGTAACGAGCAGATAACCTCACCAGCCAATCCATTTTTTCTCGTATAATGAGCGCATTTAATTCATGAACAGGTTTTACTGAGTGTCTTGGTGGACAGTGAGAAGAGCATACGTCAGAAGTATTATAAAATTCATTACGCCTCGGGATGTAGGGTAAAGCATGCCCCTGCCTGACTGTGCCATGCCGGTATCGCCCACTCCTTGAAAAACCGGGATGATCATCCGGTTGTTTATAATCATTACCTGATGTTGTGTCTTGCCAACTTATACCATCACCACCTCTATCCATGATTATTCCTGAATTCAAGCCGTAAAGAATATAAAAAGTAGACTACTGTTCTGTCCAAGGCTCATTATTCAGAAGGGTTGCCAGTTAGCGTATGATAAAACTGATAACAGATTTGATGACCGGTGATTCTCGGACAGCCTCCCAGGGCATCAACAGGCAGCAGTTTGAACGTATCAATGGAGCAGACAACCATGCCGGAGCTACCAGAAGTTGAAACCACCCGGCGAGGCATTAAGCCTCATATTGAAGGTCACACCATTCAGGAAGTCATCGTCCGTGAACCCAGACTCCGCTGGCCGGTGCCTGACAATATCAATCAAATCCTCAGTGGCAAGACGATCAGGCAGGTAAAGAGAAGGGCAAAGTATCTGCTGCTGGATACCGGGTCAGGCCACCTGATTCTGCACCTGGGGATGTCCGGCAGCCTGAGGGTGATAACAACCAATGCACCTGTGGAAAAACACGACCATATCGATATTCTGCTGACCGATGGCCAACGGTTAAGATACACAGATCCTCGCCGCTTCGGCGCTGTTCTCTGGTCTGCACGCCCTCTCCATGAACATAAGCTGCTCAAGCATTTGGGGCCTGAGCCGCTGGACAGTGAGTTCACGGCCCGGCGTCTATGGCAAATGTCCCGGGGCAGAAGCCAGTCTGCCAAGACGTTTATCATGGACAATAAAGTAGTGGTCGGTGTCGGTAATATTTATGCCAGTGAAGCGTTGTTCAAAGCCGGGATAAGGCCTGACCGGGCCTGTGGCAAAATCTCTCTGAACCGCTATGAACGGTTAGTCGATGCCATCAAAGAGACTCTGGCCAAAGCCATTGAACAAGGCGGCACCACCTTGCGTGATTTTGTCGGGGGAGATGGCAAACCCGGTTACTTTAAACAGGAGCTGGCGGTTTATGGCCGGGCAGGCCAGCCGTGCATAAAGTGCGGCAAAACCATTAAGGCAATAAAACTGGGGAACCGGAGCAGCTGTTATTGTGCTCATTGCCAGCGGTGATGAACGACAGTATTAGGTTAACGACTATTGCGTGCAAAAAAATCAGGAACTTGTCACGGGCTTAAATGGTCAGATTCTTCACTGTTTGCATATCATCTCAAACCAGTGAAAACAGGTCATTTCAAGTCGCTGCCAGGACGGGGTCATGGAAAATAGATGAATCTTACAATTAACGGCAAATATCATCCCCGGGGGAATCGGTATCAGGTAGACAAACCTTACGAAGGGTTTGGTAATGTCATCAAGCTGGACATATATTCTACGGGCTATGGCCGTAGAGCCTACTTTGCCAAAACTCAACGGGTTGTACAGGCTGTATCCTGCCAGCATCCCATCCTGGCTGACTCGTGCAGGTCAAGCAGTTGCCTGGTAGAAATGGATTTTTCCAGCCGCTATATAGTGGTTAACGATGAGTGGCGAACCCCTGACTTTCATTGGATTGTCAAAAAATTACAAGAGAAAAGGATATACGCCTTGACTCCAGTTCAACGTGAAGATTTTCATGCCGTAAAATCCATGCTTGAAAAAAGCTACTACACAGACAACGGTCAGTTAAGGGACAGTACATTTAAAGGGCATTTGTCTCCGGCAAACATGGCTGAAGCGGGCATCGGGTTGCACAAAGAAGGAGTCGAAGGAGTCGAAGGAGTCGTAAACTGTCACTATGGTTTGTCTGGATATCTCGCGAGTGACTATGAGCACCACTATATGTCAATTAAACGATGGCATGACTGCTGGTCTACACCAAAGGTCAGGCATCAAGAGTTGTATAATTGTCCGCCCTGCATAGAGAGAAAAAAATACCAATATCCAGTGTTGACCACTGAGTCTGGTGAAGATGTCACCGGAGCAACATTCCAAATGGTCATAGGGGGTGGTTTTGTCCCGCATCTAGACCCCGGTTGCACACAAGCAGTGCTGGTGACTGACAAAAATCATGAACTCCCTGTAATGGACAGCCAGGCCGCACAACGCGAAGTGTTTTTGATCATAATCGACACACTGAAGAAAGGGATCAGACACAGGGTTGAGAAAAATGATATTGGTATTTTGGACTTCGCCCAACAGGTTCAACAGGTGATATATCTTGAACACTTCAATGCCTTATTGGTGAAGCTTCAGCTGGAAACAGACCGATTCATAACGCTTTTAAACCAGTTTCAATTGCAGGTAGAAAATAAAGATGACAAAGATGAGATCAGAAAAAAAATAAAGGTAATTACTGAGGCATTAAAAGCGGATGTCATTAAAAAAGAAATAAGTGAATTTATTGATGTAATCACTAATTACGAGAAGGCAAACGCTTTTTCAACAATAATGAAACGACTGAAAGACCGAAAGCGTATGGCTGGAGCCGAAGATATGCCTGAGCTTGATAGGGTTGAGCAAGAGCTGGTTAAATTAAGCGAAAGTTATTCCGGGCAATTTTTTCTGGATAATTTTTTTGACAGTTCCGTCAAGACAGCAGACTTTGATGATTTTTTTGCCGATTTTCAGCACTATTTCTGGAACAGGTCAGACGACAATAAATTAATTGTTGATATAATGATTTCCCGTTCTGAACTTCTGGCAGCCATAAACCCGGTTCATGATAAAGTCGAAGAGCTGTTAACCACCTACCTGGAAACTTGCAATAGTCAGGATCCTTCTGTTTCAGACAACCCTGCTCAAACTTTGCAAAGCCCCCTGTTAGGTGAGTTTGTACCCTGTCGGCTAACCTCTGCATCCCTGGCTAATGATGAAACGTCTTATTTATGGCAAACAAGGAATACTTTTCGAATACCAAACTGCTGCGTAACCGGCTGGTTGACTGACACTGACCACGTACTTCACTGTCATTTACCATCCTGATTATCGGTCACTCTGCACAATGAGGAGAATTGTGGGGCAGCTTTTTCTTCAAGACCTGATACTGTTTTTTTGTTAAAAAGATCATTTTCTGAACCCAGAGGTTAGCAATGAGCAACTATCAACGTAGCTCGGACAGTAAACTGGTCTATTCCACCGATGTTGGTCGAATCAAGGAAGAAGCCGCCCAACCGGAAGTGGTGGGCGATGGCAACGTGCGGGTCCGCCCGGAGAAAAAAGGGCGAGGCGGTAAACTGGTCACCGTCATCAGCGGGCTGCCACTGTCAGGTAATGAACTGAAAGCGTTTGCCAAGCAGTTAAAGAAACGCTGTGGCGGCGGGGGTGCGGTTAAAGAGGGTAATATTGAACTTCAGGGAGACCATGTTGATATCATGGTTGAACATTTGAAAAAAGCGGGTTTTGATGCCAAGAGATCCGGCGGGTAACAGACACCGGTCGGCTACAGAATAAGCCAGCCGGTGGTGGTAAAGGCTGAACGGAATCAAACGGTTTTCAGCCGGTCAGCATAAGCCTGCAGCTCTGTGCCCAGTTGCTTGATCAGTGGATCGTCATTATCCCTGGTCATCTCCAGGGCGGATATCTCAATAAAACTGGCCACTGACATGGTTGCTGCACGTGTTTGCTGACAGGCATCCAGAATGTTACGCACAATTCCCAGCGTTTTCGTTCTTTGTTCCTGCAGTTGACCGGTGAACAGCTGGTTGTACCATTTTGCCGAGGTGCCGCTTTCCAGCGATGCCATCGCCTGCACAAGCGCTTGCGGAATATCAGCGTTACTGATCCCGGTCTGAGCTGCATCGGGCTGCTCTATACAGGTCCGGACTTCAAGAAACAGTGCGATGATCTTACTGGCCTGGTCGTTGGTAAGAGACTTCTCCGTAATTACTTCCTGAATGTGTGTCCGGCACCCGGCAATAGCTTGCTTTGCCTGTGCGTTTACCAGCGAATGATCGGTGATTTTCTGTAGTTCGGTATCTATGTTGTTCAGTAGCGCTTCCTGCCGGTTATCTTTGCAAGCCAGTGTTTCCGTCAGTTGTCTGCTGAGCTGGGAGAGAATCGTCGAGTGTTCAGACTGGCTGTTTTCGCATTCGCTGTTGATGTTTTCTGCCTGCTTCCGGATGAACCCCGTGGTCTTGTAATAATCCGAATACTTTGTGAGTACGGCGTCGGTTAACTGCTTATGCGTCTGGCTGGTTTCAGCCGGGCGATATCCATTGATTTCTGACTTCAGCTGTTCCGGTATTGTGGTTATCAGACAGTCAAAAGCGGCCGCTCCCGACATAAGGCACGCCAGCTTCTGTTCATCGCCAATCACTTTGAATGCCTCAATCATCTCTGCCAGGCGAGCCTGTTCATCGGCTTTCTGGCGGGCGAACATCTGCAGCAGTGCCTGAGTCTCATGGGGTTTATTCACCACATTGAGTGTTTTTTTCAGGTGGGATGGTGAGGTAAATATCGGACCATAGACATTGATAAACTGCTGATCAAACGCCTGATCTTCAGTATTTTCTCCAGACTGGCATAGCAGCTGTCCAACGTCTTTAAATTTATTCAGTACCGTTTTTTGTGTTAACGGTGTGGGGCCATCCAAAAGCAGCTTACGACACAACAGGTTTAACAAATGGTATCGACTGTTGCCCCGGTCAGGTGTCAGCTCTGTTAATAGCTGCCAGACTTCACCAGGCAACTTTTTATCGAAAGAAGCCAGTTTGCCAATGGCCTTGTCGATTTGAGTCAACGCCTCCAGGGAAAGCTCCGGCTCGTTAGTGGATGAAACACTGTCCAGCAGCGCAAGGGCATCCTGGCATGCTTTACAGGCCTTATCAGGGTTCATTGACAACCGTTCACTCTTCTGTCCGGCCGCTGACAGGAAAGGGCTGAGAGGAGCATAGCGCTGATATTCCGACGCCACGTAACGGATAACAGACTGGCTGGCTCTTTTCCCGGTTTCAGGGCTGTCAGTCTCGAGTGTTATTGCCAGTGCTTTTAGCGGCTGTGATACTAAATCTTCCGCTGAGTATGTCGGCTTCTGGCTCTGAGAGTGTGGCAAGGGTGCAGCATGGGCAGGTTCAACCTTAATGGTGGATATCGGTTTAGCAGAGGTGCTGGCCATATTATGCAAAGAGGCTGTAACACCGGGGTTCTGCACTTGCTGCTTTAGCTCCGACGCTTCCCGTTCCAGGCGTTGACTTAACTGTTTCTGAAGTATCTGTGCCGGCTTTAAGGGTTTGGTATATCTGGTTAGCCGACTTTTGGCCTCTTTAAATACATTCTCAACGTTTGCCAGTTCATCCACCGCCGACTGCTGTAGTTGCTCGATGGGTTCTTCTTCTGATTTTTTCCGTGTTGATGCGAGCGCTTTTTCCAGATTTTTTATCTTTTCCAGTGGCGGCATTAATCCCCGGATCATGAACGCTGAGATTTCAGAGGAGTGCCGGTATAAAAAACGATCATCCATCAACAGGCTCTGGATTCTCTGGTTGTAGCAGGTCATCAGCTCATGAGCCTTTTTGTAGAGTTCTGACAGTTTTTTCCTGAGTTCACTCTTGTCACTGATTGCAGCCGCAGACAGTGCACTGATGTCAGACAAAAGCCTCTGCTCTATGGTTCTGGAATCCTGTTCCCACGGCTCAGCGGGATACTCTTGCAGCCCGCCGTTATCAGCAGGTTCTGCCACAACCTGTCCTTTAAGCTTGCGGTGATCGGTCATCTGCTCAGACGGAGCCTTAGCCTCAGCATGGAATGGGCCATTAATAGTGACAAGCGCTTCACTACTTGAATCTTTTTGTATTTGCTCAGAATCCATGACCGTTGTCCTTTCCTTGCCTTCAGGCGTTTAACCTCTGTGTGCCAGAAAATGCCGTTTTCTGGCCTTTGATATCATCTTTATTCTGTTTGCAGTGGTACTGCGGAACCACTCATGGCTAATTACTGATAATTACTCGGCAGCAGGGCTGGTTGCTGGATAACGGCTCGTCGGAAAGGGACATCCTGTGTCAGACTGGATGCCTGCTTAAAGGGGTAGCAGAAGCCCGCAGGATGTAGAGCAACCTGTTTCTGCCCGGAGTCGTGGGGTTTAAACGGGGAGTTTGCCTTGACGGCGAGTTGGGGCTGCATTCCCACGGGGAACCGTGGGAACCAGGGTATATCCTCTTGCATCACGGGCGTAGTCCTGTGGATGCGGTTGTTATGCTCACTTACTCGAAACCATCCGCCCATGAAGTGTCGGTCATGCGAGGATCGTCGATCCGCTGGCCGAAGCAATTGTATTGTTCTTCCCTGATACGCTTGAACACAAACGGCTCAAACAGCATCCGGTAAATTTTACTGGCGTTACCCCCGTTTTTGGTTTTACGGTGACAGCTTTCGATCAGCCGTTCCTGTTCCAATTTCTTTAAACCCGCACTGACTGTAGGCTGACTGGCTCCAACTATTTCTGACAGCACCCCCTGACTTGGCCAACATTCACCGTCTGAATTTGCAAAAGTCGCCAGTACAACCAGCAAAAATTTCTGTGTCGAATTGAGGTTGCCGAGTCCTTTGGTATTTATTTGCACACGAACCATTTTCATTACCCCGATTGTGTACGCAAACGAAATCATTGCTATACTGCCTCCTGAGCAGTAGCTCATTGCTATACAGGAAAACCCGACGAGGAGTTGCTGCTCCGTTTGAGTCGGGTTTTTTCTTGCGTGTCAGAAACATAGACAGCCATCGGGATAATGCAAGAATGTTTCGATATACCCTATCAAAACAGACTCATTTCAATATCGAAATCTCGATACAAACAAGATAAAGAACAGTATCAAAGAACAAGTTGCACAATGCGGCCTACGTGGGTGAACATAACACAGCTTTCAGGTACGGTTCTTTGCTTTGGCTTGCAAAGCAACTTTTTCCTCATCAGACAAAAAAGCAATACTCAAACCGTTTTCCTGTGCCTGGCGGATATCATCCTGTGTCAGCCCGGCCGCAGGTGCCGCCACCTCATATTCATGAGGCAGTTCAATGCCCTCTACCGCCGGATCGTCCGTGTTGATGGTGGCCAAAATGCCATGGTCGAGAAACTGCTTGAGTGGATGGCTCTGAATATCGGGGAAGGTATTGGTCTGGATATTGGAGGTCAGACAGGACTCAATACCGATCTTATGTTCTGCCAGATAATCCATCAGCTCAGGGTCATAGATGGCTTTTACCCCATGGCCTATGCGGGTAGCACCCAGTTCCCTGATGGCCTGCCACATGCTTTCCGGGCCAGCGGCTTCTCCGGCGTGAATGGTGATGTGCAGGCCAGCATCGCGAACCTGGCGGAAATGGTCAACAAACAGCGCTCCGGGTTTACCCAGCTCATCACCGGCAAGATCAATCGCAACCAGCTTGTCTTTGCATGCAAGGCAGGCGTCCAGCTCTTTCTGGCAGGCTTCCTGGCCAAAGGTACGGCTCAAAATACCGATCAGGTTGGTTGCCACACCGAAGTCACGGCTACCGGCAGTCACGCCGTCAATCACCGCTTCAACAACACCTTCGGGGTCAAGGCCGTGGGTCATCGCCATGTACCCCGGACTGAAGCGCAGCTCGGTATAATCAATGCGGGCGTTCATGGCATCTTCGACATTTTCATACGCTATCCGGCGGCAATCATCGTAGTCCGCAAGGACCTTAACGCCCCAGTCCAGCTTGCTTAAAAAACTGACCAGGTCCGGTTCCTGGCTGATGACCCGGACATGGGGAATCAGGTCTTTCAGGTTGTCTGCCGGGAGCTGGAGATTATTCTTCCTGCCCAGATCCAGAATGGTTGCCGGTCGGATATTACCATCCAGATGACGGTGGATATCGGTCAGGGGGATTGCTGGTGTAATCATGGCGTTGTACTTATTTCTATGATCAAAAGGTGAAGGGATTCTATGATACCTGATTTTTCAGATAAGGAGGCGTTCCCGAGGGCCTTGGATTGGAGAAAGCAGGGTGCATGGCGGTTTCGAATGTCGGCTCCTTCAGGAACCCACGCGGTAAGACCCTTTTATGGGCTTTTGGCAACAGCTGATCGCGGGAACGAGTCCATAAGACCAATGTCCGGAATCATAATATTCCGGACAGTCGACCAGATGTTAGTGATTAAACTGCTTGAAACGTCTGATCAGGCCATTGGTTGAGCCGTCCTGATCGGTGGTTTCCTCTTTGGCGCGAATTTTCTCAATCAGACGATCACCCAGTACTTTACCCAGCTCAACGCCCCATTGGTCGAAGGGGTTAATTTGCCAGATAGTGCCCTGGACAAAGACTTTATGCTCATACATGGCAATCAATGCACCGGTGGTTTCCGGTGTGATCTTTTCAGGAACAATCATACTGTTCGGACGATTGCCCGGAATCACCTTGTGAGCAGCCAGACGTTCCACCTGGTCAGCATCCATACCAGAAGCGGTGAGTTCATCCCGCACTTCTTCCAGTGTTTTGCCCTGCATCATGGCCTGACTCTGGGCCAGCGCATTGGTAAACAGCCAGGGATGTTGTTCGCCAATCGGGTTATGAGTGGTGGCCGGAGCGATAAAGTCCACGGGAATTAACCGTGTGCCCTGGTGCAGTAGCTGGTGGTAGGCGTGCTGGTCATTAGTACCGGTTCCGCCCCAGATGACTGATCCGGTGTGGTAGGCAACTGTGCTGCCATCTTCACGGGTACGCTTGCCGTTACTTTCCATATCCACCTGCTGCAGGTGGCCCGGCAGATCACGCAGGAAGTAGTCATAGGAGATAACAGCATGGGATTCAGCCCCCATAAAGTTCTGATACCAGACGCCCAGCAGACCGGCAATCACCGGCATATTTTCTGCCAGAGGAGCTGTGCAGAAGTGCTGGTCCATGGCTTGGGCGCCTTTTAGCAGTCGCTCGAAGTTGTCGTAGCCGACCACCATGGAAATCAACAGGCCGATGCTGGACCAGAGGGAGTAGCGACCGCCAACCCAGTCCCACAGCGGCAGGGTGTTTTCCTGGGCGATACCAAACTGGTCAATGGCTTTCAGGTTGGTGGAGATGGCCATAAAGTGCTTACGGATATCCTGCTCGGCACAGCCCTGGGCAATCATCCAGGCTCTGGCCGCCTGGGCATTTTGCAGGGTTTCCAGGGTACCAAAGGACTTGGAGGCAACGATAAACAGCGTGGTTTCCGGATCAATTTTACCCAGAACTTCAGACAACTCGTTAGGGTCAATATTCGCCACAAAGTGATGTTCAAAACCCTTAACGTGGTAAGGGGTCATGGCATTAATCGCGGTTTTGAGCCCGAGGTAAGAACCACCGATACCAATATTCACGATGTGTTTGATGGGCTTGCCGGTATGGCCAAGCCACTGTCCGGAGTGAACCTGTTCAGTCATGGCCTGCATACGGGCACGGGTTTCGCGGATCCCGGGCATGATGTCTTCACCATCCACCATCACCGGAGCATCACCAAAGCTTCTCAGTGCCGTATGGAGCACCGCACGCTTTTCCGTGTAGTTGATCTTGTCACCGGCAAACATGGCGTCACGGGCTTGTGCCAGATTGGCCTGCTCCGCCAGCGTTACCAGGGATGCCATTACATCGTCGTTAATCAGGTGCTTTGAGTAGTCAAGAAACAGGCCAGCAGCTTCAAGGCTGTAGCGGTCAAACCGGTTTGGATCTTCAGCAAACAGGCTGCGCAGATGGGTATTGGCCATTTGCTGTTGCAGAGCCGCCAGATCTTTGGATGCGGGCAGGTGATCCAGAGCAGTTGAGTTAATCACTGTCTTGCCTCATTAGATAAGGATGGAAATAAGGGTGGCAGATAGATTGGATAAGTGAGGTGGGGAATATACCTTACTTATTGATAGCGGGAAAACCATTAGCACTGGATTCAGACGTCTGAATCCAGTGGGCGACAGCATTACCGGGTAAAGTAAATATTATCAATCAATCGGGCTTTGCCTAAATAGCCAGCAGCAAGAATGACCAGTGACTGCTCATTATGCGTTGCGGGCAGCAGGGTTTGTGGATTGCAGATATTAAAGTAATCCGGCTTGAACCCGGCCTGGGCCATGTGGGCAAACGCATTTCTGCGCAGCAGGTCAAAGTCGGTTTCGCCCGCCTGAATCGCGTCTCTGGCTTGCGTCAGGCAGCGATAAAGAGTGGGTGCTATCTCTCCGCGCTCTTGTGGGGTCAGATAGCCATTGCGTGAACTCATGGCCAGGCCGGTTGGCTCACGGGCGATTGAGGCACCGAGAATCTCAACCGGCATCACCATATCTTGCACCATTTTGCGAATGATGGTCAGCTGCTGGAAATCTTTCTCGCCAAATACCGCGATATCCGGGCGCACAATGTTGAACAGCTTGGTGACCACCGTGGCAATGCCCCGGAAGAAACCGGGCCGGGTATTTCCGCAGTGCATACCGTCCAGCACATCGACACTCACATGGGTATGGTTTTCGCTGCCTTCCGGATAGATTTCATGGGTGCTGGCGGCGTAGAGCAAATCAACACCGTGATCCATCAGCAGCTGCTGGTCCTGCTCCATGGTTCGTGGATAGGAGTCATAGTCCTCGTTGGGGCCAAACTGCAAGGGGTTTACATAGATACTCACCACCACAAAGTCGCAGCTTTCTTTGGCTTTTTCCACCAGGGTCAGGTGCCCACCGTGCAGGTTACCCATGGTCGGTACAAAGCCAATGCGCAGCCCGGCCGATTTACGGGTGCCAACGATACCCTGAACTTCAGCAATAGAGTGTACAGTTTGCATGATGGATACTTTCCGTTTAGTCGAATCCGTGTTCCGGACCCGGGAATGTGCCGTTCTTGACTTCTTTAACGTAGGCAGCGACAGCATCCTGGGCAGAACCACCTTCAGCCATAAAGTTTTTCACGAATTTGGGTTTGCGTCCGGCGGTCATATTCAGCATGTCGTATATCACCAGCACCTGGCCGTCCGTGTCAGCACCGGCACCAATACCAATCACCGGAATCTGAACGGCACGGGTGATTTCCCGGGCCAGCACCGAAGGTACGCACTCCAGCACCAGAATGGCGGCACCGGCCTTTTCCAACCCGATGGCGGCTGCAATCATGGCATTGGCGCGGGCTTCATCGCGACCCTGAACTTTGTAGCCACCCAGAACATGCACTGACTGTGGTGTCAGACCAAGGTGGACGCAGGAAGGGATACCCTGCTCACGCAGGCGGGTAACAATGGGTGCCAGCCAGGCCTCACCTTCCAGCTTGACCATTTCAGCACCCGCCTGCATAAGACGGGTTGCGTTGGCCAGCGCCTGTTGCTCATTGGTGTAGGAAGCGAACGGCAGGTCGGCCATTAACAGGGAGTCGCCCGCTTTGCTACTGACACAGCGGGTGTGATAACACATGTCGTCCACAGTAACAGGAACCGTGCTGGTTTGTCCCTGACAGACATTGCCAAGGGAGTCACCAACCAGTATCACTGCCACGCCCTGACTGCTGGCCAGGTGAGCCTGGGTGGAATCGTAGGCCGTCAGGCAGGTGAATTTCTCACCCGTTTTTTTCATCTCGGACAGGATACTTAGGGTGACTTTAGCCATGGGTAAAGACCTTGATTAATTGCTGTCGCGGATTATACGAGAAGTGTGAATGCTTGTCAGTTAAGGGCTTGGCGCAACGGTCAGGCCGCCCTGTTTCCAGAGTGCGGGTTTGCAAAGTCAGACTGTTAAAACCATGGATAACGGTCAGCAATAACATTCAGCCCCTGGTACCCTAGTTCATCCACCATTGCCTGCAATAGAGTACCATCCGGAAGTTCAAGATCCGGTGCAACATCCAGCAGAGGGCACAGCACAAAATTGCGAACCCGCATCTGATAGTGAGGAACGGTCAGTCGTTCTGACTCAATACACCGATTGCCAAACAGAATGATATCCAGGTCCAGAGTCCTCGGTCCCCAGTGTACCGAGCGCACACGACCATGGGCGTTTTCTATCGACTGCAGGGCATCCAGCAGCCTGAGCGGTGTCAATGTGGTATTCACCGCCACCACCGCATTGCAGTAATCGGGCTGGCCGGGGGGGCCAACCGGGTCACTCCGGTAGAGCCTGGAACAGGCAGCAACCGTTATTTGAGGCATACTGTCAATGTCATCCACGGCACGCTGCAACTGCAGGTCTGGTTGCTCAAGGTTACTACCCAGTGCCACATAGGCGGTTTCTGCCATCAGGACTCTCCGGACTGATGTGCTGACGAGGCATCACCACTGCGAGGCTTGCGCCTGCGCCGTCTGCGTTTATTGCCCTGCTTTTTCTGCCCGCCATGGCTGGTAAGCGACCGGATCATGGCATGACGGCCATGTTCATCCAGTTCCTGTATTTCTGTCCACCATTGACCGGCCGCCGACAGGTTTTCACCGGCTTGCTCCCGGAGTACCAGGAAGTCATAGGCCGCACGAAATTTGGGGTGCTCCAGCAAGGTTTCAATCAGTTTGGGCTGTCGGCGTTCCAGTCGAATCTGCAGATCCCAGATATCACGAACCATCATGGAGAACCGGCGGGGAATCGCGGTGTGATGACACTGGTTCGTGATCACCGTCATGGAAGCCTGCTGGAATGCCGGAACAGGCGGAATACCCTGGTCCATAAGCTCTCTGGCCATTCGCCTCATAGGTGCCCATAAAAGTGCGGCGAACAGGAACGCTGGTGTCACAGGACGATTCTGTCTGACTCGTTTGTCGGTACTGTCCAATGCTTCAATGATCAGGTGACCGGCAAGTCTGTCCTGTTCTTGCAAGCAATGCGCTGTTGCTGGAAACAGTGGACCAAACAACTGGTATTCCTGCAGTAATTCAAACGTACGTACACCCTGACCGGACTGCAGCAGCTTCAGAACCTCATCAAACAATCGTGCAGCTGGAATATCGTGCAACAACTGCCCAAGATCCCGAATGGGTTGCTCGGTTTCCGGTGCCATCGTGAAATTGAGTTTAGCCGCAAACCGTATGGCCCTGAGCATGCGAACCGGGTCTTCATGGTAACGGGTAACCGGGTCGCCAATCAGCCGCAGGGTACCGGTGCGAATGTCATCAACCCCGTTGCAGAAATCCACAACACTGAAGTCACGCCCATCGTAGTAAAGGGCATTAACGGTAAAATCCCGGCGCATGGCATCGTCTTCCATGGTGCCATAAACATTATCCCGAAGAATTCTTCCGGATTCCGAGTGGTGGGACTTTTCCTGACCATGGTGCTGTTCATGGGTGGCACGGAAGGTGGCTACTTCAATCATTTCACGACCGAAGAGCACATGAACCAGTTTGAAACGTCGGCCAATCAGTCTGGAATTACGAAACAGCCTGCGGACGTCTTCAGGACTGGCATTGGTCGCGACATCAAAGTCCTTGGGGTGAAGATCAAGATAGAGATCACGGATACACCCCCCCACCAGATAAGCTTCATAGCCCTGGCTGGTTAACCGGTTAATAACTTTGAGCGCATTGTCATTGATGTAGCGACGGGAAACCGGATGTTTATCCCGGGGGATAACGGTTTTCTGCGGGTCGCCCGTTACATCAAATGTGGGCCGGTGGCGTTTTGACCGATTTCTGTTACGCATGAGCCAGAAAATAAGTGTGCCTCCAAGCACCAGGACAGCCATTGCTGTTATAAAACTGTACATTCCGGTACCTGGCATCATAGGGTTTGCAGGATTTGTTTAAGTTGTGAAAAAAATTGCATGGATAAAGTGGCTTACCGTGGTTGTTTGTGGCTTTGACCTGCCTGATCAACTTGACCTGAAGGGTAGGTCCGTAAGGATCAGCGCTTATCATAGCACCGCCGCTGTTTTCACTCCATTTGTCTTGACACCAGTGACAACTGTTGTCGGTTTTTATCAATAAAAAAGTTACCGTGATTCAGAAATTTCACAGTCGGCAACCCGAAAAAATCCTGAACTGAAAATTCAGTACCAGTTGCCACCGGAGTGCTGACCAGAACATCTCCGGCCAGAAATTTTACCAGACGATGTACCAATAATTAATTACAACTGGTATTTACGTACTTCTATTTCTTCACTGGTACTGGGAACAAATCACTTTTCTACTTGTCAGAGTTGTCGGTACGTCCATAAAACTTTTCACAACGTAACGAGAGGATAGTAATTATGAGTATCGAAGCTTCGGGCTTGTTTGGTGGTAACCAATACCTGTTGGTGCACACCACAAAAAACAAGGAGAAAGTGGATGCCGGTGATGACGTTATTAAAAAATTCTTCGGTTCGAATCAGAGAACTGTTTACATCAAACCTCCCATAGAACGACTGCTAACGCCTACCCAGCCGGTGGGCGACGACATCAAATTTGGTGCCACCAGCAGAATTGATGTGGTCAAGGAAATGATGGCCGAGCGAAATCTGCTTCAGGATGCTTCTATTGAGCAGGTATTGCCCAGAGTCTATATCAGTTTTGAAAATGGCCTGCGGGTCAAACCTGACGGACTTGTCGACGTTGCCGGCGCTTGCATTGAAATCGACGGCAAATCTTACTACGGAGAGTCCGAAGAGATCCCTGTTCGGGTCAATAAAGAGCGCATTAGCATGATGACGGACGAGATCCGCAAAGAATTGGGTCCGGATGCAGATGTTTACGATTTCAAATCCCATTATCACACCCTCAATGCAAAACAGAAAGAAGCTTTCAACTTGATGATATTTGGTCACAGAGATGGTTGTGACGCAAAAGACGCGGTGCCGGAGCCACAGGTTGCAGGCCTGCGCCAGAGGGTGATAGAGGAATTGAAAGACCAAGGCGTCAGGGACTACTGGCGGATATATACCGATGATCGCCTGACCCGTAAGCAGGGACTGTCTCAGGCAGTCAAGAACGCCGTGAACGATTTCATCAGTAAACAGAGCGGTGAAGATAAACTGCGACTCGTCCAGACCCTGAAGCAATCCCTGATCAGTCGGGGGCTGCCTGCATCCCTTGGGGATCGCTATGGGCAAACAGTATGGATGCGTGATTTTGGTATTATGGTCTATACCCTGAGCAAACAAGACGTCACCCGCCCTGAGGCCCACAAAAAGCTGACGGACTCTCTGGCATCCATTGCCAGCAAGCAGTTCGACAGTGGACTGATTCCTCAGGTAGTGATTCCAGACCCGTATTTGAGCGAATTTGTCTATCAGCGGGTGCTGGGGGGAGACACCGGGAATGGCTGGTACTACAAGCTGCGTGACTATATGAAAGAAAAATTCCCCGAGATCACCCTGCCCACTCTGGATTCGGAGTCCCTGAAAACCATCGCACCGGAAGAACTGAAGACCATACTCAACCAGCTTTATGCTAACTACCTAATGGCGAAAGATACGGGTGACCCGGGTGTACCCAATCCGACCCATACCTTGAGGGGCTTACTGACCGATACCCTCGGCACATTAACACCGGGCACCACCGACAGTGAAATTCACTTTATTCGCTCCATGACCAAACTGCTGGAACTTGCCGGCACTCAGGAGCAAAAGGACGACGTCCGGAAACTGGTTCCCAACCTTGCCCATGCCATGGCTTACCTTGATAAACAAGTACTGGACCCGGCCAATGGCTTGCCTGAGGGTGGCGATAACCGCGATATGCTCGACACCTGGATGTATCAGAAACTGCTGTGCAGTAATGCCTGTTTTCTCTATCAGGGCTTCACCGGACTGGCCCATCATCTGGAAGAGATCGGCCCCCAGCTCAAGATCGAACTGAGTAAATATTTCCCACCCGGGACAACACCCGTTTCCGGCTTTATTTCCGCCCTGCTTGATGATAATCCGCAGGCCGTCAGCGATGAACTGGCGAAGTTCAAACAGTTGATTAAAGAAACCTTCCTCTATAACCAGGACGGCAAATTTGACCCGAGGGACTTTGTCCATTCGGATAATCCCACAGGCCGCGAGTCCATGAACAAACCCATGGAATATATCTCCCCACTGGTTAATGCCAACAAGGATTTTCTGGAGGGTAAGGAAGTCAACCTGCAGGGGCTGGCACTGGCTATTGAAAACGGGCTGATTCAACCGGAAGATCACCCGGCGGTGGTAAAACTGATCAGATCACAACTGACGAAAGCTGGCCTGAAGGTGTTTTCTCCCATCAATATGGCTAACGCTCACGAAAAAGACATGCTGATCAAAAGCAAAGGTTTCCTGGTATGGCCGCAGATCGAATATCGGATAATTGATGCTCTGACCAATCACATGGAGAGTACTCCAGAGGTTAAAGAGCTGTTGTTGGAGTTGCACGAGGCAGGTGAACGTCGCAATGGATTACATGAATGGTATAACACGTATGAATCCGTGAAATCCGGGGAATCCGGGGAGAAGAAGGAGATAGTCGTTTATGGTGGAGGAGCCACCGGCCAGGCCTGGTCAATCATGTTGATGGACAAGGCACTGAGTCCTGCCAACCTGACGGGTGAAGAGGCAATGGAAGTCGATGAGGGCAACTGAAAAAATAGTGCCCATCCTGAAGACCCTCTTCCAGAAGGTTGCCCGGTAAAATCATCCATCCGGGTGTCTCCTGAGGAAGGGGGGACAAAAAATTGAGGGTAAAGATTCCGTTTTGTGAGGTGAATATAGGTTCTATTTGTCGCACAAAACGGATTTTTTTGTTTAATTCTCTGCACGACCATGTGAATGCAGGAGCAGTTACCGCCTGGGAGCCTGTCCGAGAATAGCGCCCGTAGCGAGGATGGCAGAAAATTGAGGATAAAAAGTTGGAAATTTTTAGTGAATAGTGGTTCTATTTGCTAAAAATTTCCGAATTTTTAGACCAATTTGCTGCCACCGCAGTAGGGCAGTCTATTCTCGGACAGCCTCCCAGGGTAGTCTATTTTAGAACAGCCTCCCGGACACCCCCATCTATTGACTCTAAAATGATTTATTGTTGAGCTGAGATAAGAGCTACTTTATAGAACAGTCGAGACTTGCAATGAGGCTCTGATAGAAAGTTGTCCTTTTTCTCAGGAGATCTTCTGTGCGATGTGTAAATGAATATATTGATAGGAGAATACGCTAATGAGTTCAAATCATCAGAAGAAAGTCGCCGTCATTCTCTCCGGGTGTGGTGTCTATGATGGTGCTGAAATTCATGAATCAGTATTAACGCTACTGAGTATTGAACAGCAGGGAGCAGCCTATAAATGCTTTGCTCCTGATATTAATCAACACCACGTCATTAACCATTTGACCGGGGAAGAAAGTCAGGAACAGCGAAATGTTCTGGTGGAGGCCGCCAGAATAGCACGGGGGAATATCGAACCCCTGGCAGCTTTGAAAGTCGCTGACTTTGATGCCCTGATTGTTCCGGGTGGCTTTGGGGCAGCGAAAAACCTGTCGGATTTTGCGTTTAAAGGCGCTGAGCTGCGTGTGCAGGTTGATATGATGGTTGCCGTTAAGGCGTTCGCGGAAGCCGGTAAGCCAATTGGCCTGATCTGCATTGCTCCGGCAATGGCTGGTCGTATTTTTGCCGAAGGCGTTAGGGCAACCATTGGTAATGATGCAGCAACTGCCGAGGCAATGGAGCAAACCGGAGTGACTCACCAGCCCTGTGCAGTTGATGAAATTGTCATTGATGAGCCCCATAAACTGGTGACCACTCCAGCTTATATGTTGGCACAAAATATCAGTGAGGCTGCCGCAGGTATTGGCAAGCTGGTCACTAAAGTGCTGTCAATGACCAGTTGATGATCAGCTTCAAGCCCGGGAATATAAGTAGTTAACCAAGATGTGAATATTCTCTGGCGTTCGCTTTTCATATTTTTACCTGCGAGCAGCTTGAACAAGCCGTTCAATGTGCTCTCTCGGCAGATAACCCAATGCAATGGCTGATTTGATGATCCCTGCGGGCTTAATATCGCCTTGCTCCCCGTAAAAATCGAGCAGTTTAGCGAATATTGAGGGGCAGTCCTTTAATTGAATAAAGTTCCTGACATGGAGAGATTCTAATGTATTTATGGGGATCTTTGCATTCCGTAATGAATCCTCAAATATTGGGTGCTGGAAAAGAGCAAGAATTTTACCTTCATCACGGCCTATATTGGCACCCAGTATTAAACATATAACGCTGCGATGTCTGCAAGGCATATCTTTAATGCCAAGGCCACTCTCCCACCGATTCAAGTCCCAACAGTCAGGATCTGTCGGGTTATTGCTGGCTGGTTTATTTGCCGCAGTACCACTGACAACCGATGGCAACACTCCGGTTTGATCCTTAATATAATTGATCACCCTGTCCAGAAGGAGGGATAATTGTTCTTTATTAAGATTGAACTCGCCATAGGGATTGAGCTTACCGTCACTGCAATACCGGATAATACTTTGTCCGAATACAACAGCTGCACTGCTGTCAGGATTTGTACCCTTTGCAACAACTGCACGGCTATCAGGATTATGTGTACTTTCTGCACGATCAACTGAGGATGGCAAAAAGGGTGATTTTCCAGCTGAAGGATGCATATCAGAAGTCCCCGGGTATTTGATTCAGACGAATATGCTCAGGCTGTGAATATTCTCAGCGGACCGCTAATCATATATTTATGTCTCCGCTGTCAAGTTAAAAATCTTTTCAATGCCTTCTTCCGGCAGATAGCCCAATGCAATGGCTGATTTGATCAACCCTGTGGGCTTAAGCTGAAGAAACGTTTTAGGCCCACCTGCGCAGATAGTCAACAGTTCACCTAATATTTTTGAAGTTGAAGCACCTTGGTGTTTCTGAAGAATGCCCCTGAAGTCGAGAGATGTTATATCTGTTTTGAGATCCCCTGCCCGCAATGATTCTTCAAATAGTGGGTGCTGAAAAAGAGCACGAATTTTATCTTCATCAGCCCCTATATAGGTACTAAGTATGTCAAAAACGAGTTTGCGATAACGGACATGCAACAATACATTCAAGCCATATCCTTCCGTACTGAATAACCTACTCTCCCAATTATTCCATTCCCAACGGTCAGGATTTGTCAGGTTATTGCTGGCTGAGTTTTGTTCCGCACCACCACTGACAATTGATGGCAGCTCCACTCCGGCATTCTCAGCAATATACTTGACTGTCTTGCCCAGAAGACCGGATAACTTGTCTTTATTGAGTTCGCCCTTGGAGTTTGAGCAATATCGCATCATAATTTTAGCTAAACTAACAGCTTGCGTGCTATCAGAATCCTTTCTGTCCCCTACGCAATAAGGAGAGGGCGGAAAAGGGGGTAATTCACCAACCGGAGCTGAGCTTTTCATGCTAGATCACCATTAATATTTCATTCAGAGGAATATACTATGATTGGACAACTAACCGGCAAAAATGTTCCATATTGATAATGTCTGAGAATCCAGATGGGGACTAACAGCCTCCTTCTGATACCCAACAATCCCGTTAATCCAAGATAAAGTGTCTACCAGTCGGTCTAACCTGGTTTGATCCATTGCTTCAGGTGTGAATGGATCAGCCAGGTTACTCAGCAGGTGAGCAGTGTCAGGGTACTGAGTCCGCTGCGCTTCTGTGAGCGTGATGCAATTGCCGAAGTCGTTAAACCAGACATCTATGTGGCCATCGGGTTTGAAACTTAACATGATATTGTCAGGGTGACAGTCTCCATGAACAATGCCATGCCCTAAGGCAAGCTCACACCATTTTTCCTGTACCTGAAAATGAACTTTATCCAGTACAGACTTGAAAAGATCATCATCAACCAGATTTACACCAAAACACCTTTGGTAGACTTCTGACCGCAACTGCTGGTTTTCCGGGTTGATCAATGTATTCAACGCATGCCCATCCTGAAGGTGTTCCATGATCAGCAGGTTATCAGCGTCAACTGCTTCGGTTATCTTTGGCACCCTGAAGGTTAATTTGGTTGCCTGTGGCAAGAGAGTATCAAGTCTTACTGTTTGTTCCGTTTGTTCCAGTGCTTCTTTGAATGCAGCCTGGTTCTTTTTCTCTTCTTTAAGATTGCACTGCCGGATCAATGGATTAGTCATTTCCCGGATGGCCATTCTAATTTCTTTTGGCATGAAAAATAGCAGCATTCTTATGGATTTTAACCCTGCTGCCAAATCATTGGCTTTCCAGTCCGGAACCACTTTGGCCACCAGCGATTCTTCATCTTTTTTAATTTCAAAGCAGGAGCGTATCGTTCCTGTTTCAATATGGCGTTCCACTGAATAAGCTTTACATCCGGCTTTATCCAGGATTGATCTCGGAACGGTAACAGGTATTTCAGGATTGTTAGCCAAAACGACATCAATCCTGTATTGACCATTCCATGCAGGATCTTCTGACGCAAAGAGTGCTGCAAATGGCCTGCGGTTATCAGGATGCCAATGACAGCAACCATTTGCGGAAGGACCCCATGTTCAAGCTGGCTGTCGGTCGCATTCCTCTGAATGCCGAGACCCATA